>NZ_LLYW01000022.1 GCF_001484195.1 Thermococcus celericrescens | reverse complement strand
GAGGGCGAGTGAGGCCGCGGTTATTCCAGCGACGCGCGTTCCCGCATCGGCCTGGAGAACCTCAATGAACAGGTCTATGGAAGTCCTGGGGAACATCTCGAGTATGAGCGCTGGCTCAAGGGCGCCCCTTATGACCTTGCTTATCTCAACGCTTCTCCTGTCCGGGCCGGGCTTCTTCCTCTCCTCGACGCTGAAGGGGGCCATGTTGTAGCGGACGCGCAGGATGGCCCTGTCCGGCCTCTGGAGGTGCTTGGGGTGTATCTCTCTCGGCCCGTAAACCGCGGCCAGGATCTTGTTCTTACCCCACTCAACGTAGGCGGAGCCATCAGCGTTCTTTAGAACACCAACTTCCATCTTAATGGGTCTCAATTCGTACTTCTTTCTCCCATCGACTCTCTTTCCGTTCTCATCTATGAGCTTTAAATCCTCGGGCTTGCCCATCATTCTCCCTCACCCTTTCCAGCGGTTGGTTCCTCAATCTGCGGTATTTCCTCAATAACTCCCCGCTCCTTGAGCTCCTGGAGCCTGGTCATGAGAAGCTCCTTGACCCTATCGGTCAGTCCCTGAGTGTGGCTCTCCCTGTTCACCTTGAGGATGGCATCGATGGCCAGCTTTTCGAGCTCCTCGTTCTTTCCGCTGACCCACACCCAGCCGTTCTGGCCGACGATTATCCTCGTGCCGGTCAGCTTCTTGATGAGGTTTATCATCGAACCGCCCTTACCTATGAGCCTGGGCACCTTGGAGGGGGTTATCTCCACTATCTGCCCCCCGCGCAGGGGACCGCCCCGGAAGGGCATGCCCTTCGTGGTGAGGTCTATCTGATTTATCTCGTTGTACGCCTTTATCCTGGCGTAGATTATGTCCCCTATGTCGAATATTTTGCGCAAGTCTGTCTTTGCGAGGTCGATGCGCTCCTCCGTGGCGTCCTGAACGCGGAGGCCCGCCTGATATGGGGCGCCTATGTCAACCGTCCAGTTGGAGAACCTGACGTCTACTATCTTCCCTATGACGTTGTCGCCGACCTCGGGTATGTACGGCCCCTCGAGCGAGATAACACGTATAGTGTCGCCCCTTATCTCAACGAGCCCCACGACAGTGGAGTATATCCTGTTGCCTTCCCTGAAGGTCCCTCTTCCGTTCTTAAACGGCCCCTGGGCAAGTAAAGTACCCGGGACCACAAGTTCCCTACTTTTTACAAAAATCCGCCTCATAGTCCCTTCCTCTCTATCAGTTTAGTTACCGCCTCGCCCCTCGTAAGGGCGTTAAGTTTCTCATAAAACTCCTCTTCAATTCCTCCCGGAATCTCTATGAGGAACATCCACGAGCCGTCGCTTCCCCACTCCTCGCGCTTTATCTTTCCGAACTTCCTGATCTCCCCGTAGGCCTTTCCGACGTAATCACCGGGCACCTTCACAGCGATGACCTTCATCTCCATCTTTATCGGGAGGAGCGGTCGTATAGCCTTGATGACTCCCGGAATCTGTGCCTCGGCGTCCTTGAACAGGTCAACGTGGACACCGGCCTCGTCCATCGCCCGGAGAATCCTGTCAACGGGGTGGGGAAAACCCGTTCTGGGGTCAACCGCATGCCTGTGTATTACCGTCGCTATGTAGCGCCTCTTGTCCTCTATCATCTGCCGCCTCTGCTCCGCGGTGAGCTGGACGTCTCCCTTGCGGAGGATTACCTTGGCCACCTCGTAGGGGTCGCTGGTTCCGAATATCTTCTCCATCTCGTGCTCGCTGGCCTTGTCGCCCTTGTGGGCGTCCTTGAAAACGTAAGGGGTGGCGAGGACATCCTCTATCGGGACGTCCCTGCCCTCCTTGAAGTCCCTCGCAAGGTACGGGTCAACGAGTATCTCAAACGTCTCGCCGTGCGTCTTCAGACGGGCGATGACGGCTTTATCCACACCTATGGGCATCGCCCGTCACCTCAGTAGTTCTGGTCGAGTTCGGAGTAGTCCTCTTCCCTCTCCTCGACTTCCTCTTCCTTGACCTCTTCCAGTATCTCTGAGAGGTACTTCTCGACCTCCTCCCTGGAGAGCTTCTTCCAGCGCTTGTCGTCCGTGGTTATGTAGGCAACCTCTATGCCATCCGCACTCGGCTCCTCAAGGGTCTTCGCCAGGGCCATTATCGCAAGCTTTATCGCACCTTCCATGTCTATGTCGTCGGTGTAGTGCTCCTCGAAGATCGCCATGGCGGTGTTCCTGCCGCTGCCTATTGCCACTGCCTTCCACTCGAAGTAAGCCCCGCTTGGGTCGGTCTCGTAGAGCTCGGGCTTGTCGTTCACGCCCGCCATGAGCAGGGCGGCACCGAAGGGCCTCACACCGCCGTACTGGGTGTGGGCCTGCTTGAGATCGCAGATCTTCTTCACCAGAACGGTGAGAGGAACGGGTTCGCCGTAGGTAAGCCTGTAAACCTGGGCCTCCAGCCTGGCCCTGTCAACGAGAACGCGGGCGTCGGCTATGATGCCGCTTGGAGCCGCGGCTATGTGGTCGTCGATCTGGAAAATCTTTTCGTAGCTGCTCGGCTCGATGAGCTTGCTCGTTATCCTCTTCTCCACCGCGAGGACGACGCCGTTCTTCCACTTGACGCCGACGGCGGTGGCGCCCCTCTTCACTGCCTCCCGGGCATAGTTCACCTGGAAGAGCCTTCCGTCAGGGCTGAAAACGGTAATCGCCCTGTCGTAGCCTGCCTGTGGTGGTACAAACGCCATTTTACATCACCTCTAACGGATTATCGTCACTCCTCTACACTCTTCCCGTAATTCTCGGGCGGTCTAATTAAGCTTTTCTATTCACCTTTCAAAGCCCCGAGGGCCATCTTTCTCGCTATCCTGCGTGCGAACTCCAGCGGCAGAAATGCCACCAAAAAGACTATCACCGCCAGTATCAGCGAGTTCTGTCTGCCCAGCGGCTGCCATATCATCAGGAGGAACGCTATCAGCATGAGGCCGAGGCCAACGGCCAGAAACCTCTGGTAGCTTTTCTTCATAACCTCTAAGGTATCGTCCACCGCACTCACCGAGAGCTTTTTATTCCGAACCTGTTTTAAGTCTTTGGTGTTTCCAATGGAGTGCCCGTTCTGCAGTCCCAAGAAAGATGTCATACTCCACGAGGATGAGCTCATTAGAATTCTCACAGACTCCTATCCGGCAAGCAGGGGGCACCTGCTCGTCGTCCCAAAGCGGCACGTCGAAAGGTGGGAGGAGCTAACTGAGACGGAGAAATCAGCGCTGATTAGGGGTATGGAACTGGCGATAGAAAAGCTGAGGGGGACACTGAAACCTGGCGCCTTCAACGTCGGCATGAACCTTGGAAAGGCGGCAGGTCAGACGGTTCCGCACCTGCACCTCCACGTCATTCCGAGGTGGGAAGGGGACTGCGCCCATCCGAGGGGAGGCGTTAGAAAGGCGGTTCTGGATCTGGAGGACGAGAACCTGAATTTAAAGGAGCGCTGGAAGAGAAACAGGATGAGCGAGGAAGAGGTTGAGAGGCTGAGGGAAGCCCTCACTCGGGGGTAACTCCAACGGGGTACTTCCTCCCGTTCTTCTCCAGCTTCCTCTCAACCGCCTCATCGATGTCTATGCCAAGCTCGTGGGCGAGGAGCGTTAGGTAAATCACGACGTCAGCTATCTCGTCGGCTATGGCTTCCTTTTTGGTCGGATCCTTCACAGCCTCAAGTATCTCCCCATCGCTCCCCCACTGAAAGTGCTCCAGAAGCTCGCCCAGCTCGACCGCCGCGGATATGGCCAGGTTCTTTGGCGTGTGGTATATCCCCCAGCCCCTCTCCTCGCGGAAGGCGACGACCTTCCTTTCAAGCTCCCGGAAGTCCATGCCACCACCCCAGTGGATTTTAGAAGGCATGCGGTTCGGCCCCTCTGAGAAGTTCCAGGAGCTTTAAAAACTCCTCGAGCTCCTCCCGGGGGTAGTGGTTCTCCACATCGTCCTCCGGGTCGAGCTTTGTCAGGACATCTCTAGCTTTCAAGAGATCGTCGAGGTCCTCCTGAAGCTCAATCGCCCTCTGCGTGAACTCGTAGCTGGTGTGGGGACTTTCAAAGGCCCTCTGCTGGTTGGAAACGATGGCTATCCTCACCGTCGCTATCGTCTCGTCCAGGATCTCCAAAAGTTCGCGAACCTTCATCTTCACCACGTACCCATTTATCAGGGAGAGTATTTAAGCCTCCCGAAAGGCTTTTACGTTGTATGGGATAAAACTCATACGGTGGTTGTGGTGGATTTCGACCTCTTCATGGAGAGGTACGGGTATAAGATACTCTTCGGGATATTCGGGATCGTCCTTCTAACGATACTTGGGGTTCTGGCGTTCTCCGCGTATTCAATTCTCAGGCTCTACGGACTCTTCGCGGGTGGACTGTTCCTGCTCCTCCTGGTCGTCTACGCCCTCACCGTAAAGAGGCGCGTCATGGACGCTCAGGCGCAGGCCCACGCGAAGTACTTCTACGACGACAGGCCGAGGAGGTGAGGAAAGTGGACATAGGGCTGTTCATGGAGCGGTACGGATACAAGCTCTCACGGTGCTCTTCGCATCCATAGTGATCGGGATCATCAGCGTTCCGTTTCTCATCATGTTCTGGGGCTTCCCCGATTACGCACCCCTTGCCGGCGGCATCACCGTGGTGGCGTTCATCATTGGGGTTCTCTTCATAATGGCGCCCAGGGAATGGCGTTCGGAGACAATAACCAGGACGTGATTCCGCACCCACAACGAAGTGTACTACAACAAAAAGGGCAAACGAAAAACCTAATTTTTCGAAAATTTTTTGATTTTTACCGGCACTTCTCTGAGCATAGAGTTTTAACCCTCGACACAGATAGCCTACGGTGGTCATCATGGAGACAGTTAAGGCTCACCCTTCTGACTCGGCCGAGCCCAAGGCCAAAAAGAGGGAAAGGAAACTTCTTATGGGGAACGAGGCCATAGCCTACGGTGCCCTGGAATCGGGAGTCGTTTTTGCTACCGGTTACCCAGGAACGCCCTCGACAGAGGTTATAGAAACGATAGCCCATCTTAAGCCGGAGGTCTTCGCAGAGTGGGCTCCCAACGAGAAGGTCGCCCTTGAGGAAGCCGCGGGAGTTGCGTACACCGGCTTAAGAACGCTCGTCACCATGAAGTGCGTCGGTCTCAACGTCGCCGCCGACCCTCTCATGAGTCTCGCCTATTCCGGCGTTGAAGGTGGCCTCGTAATCCTCGTCGCCGACGACCCCGGACCGCACACCAGCCAGACCGAGCAGGACGACAGGTATTATGGAAAAATCTCGCTTTTGCCGGTTCTTGAGCCCGCGGACCCGCAGGAGGCCCACGATTTAATCATCTACGCCTACGAGCTGAGCGAGCGCTACAAGGTTCCCGTCATCTTCAGGACAACCACGAGGGTGAACCACACGACGGCCGATGTTGAAGTCGGCGAGTTCGTCGAGCTTGAGCGCGAGCCGAAGTTCAAGAAGGACATTGAGAGGTACGTCAGGGCGAGCATGGAGGGCAACAGGAAAAGGCACAAATGGCTCAACGAGACCCTGGCAAAGATAGAGGAGGAGTTCAACTCGATGCCCTTCAACTGGGTCGAGGGGAGCGGTAGAATAGGAATAATCGTCGAGGGCGCGCCCTACAACTACGTGCGCGAGGTTCTCCCGAAGATAAAGGGAGATTTCAAGGTTCTCAAGCTCTCCACGCCGCACCCGCTTCCGAGGAAGCTCGTCGTTGAGTTCCTCAAGGGCGTGGACTTCGCGATAGTGGTCGAGGACGGCGCACCGTTCCTCGAGGAGGAGGTCAAGATAGCGGCCTACGAGGCCGGCCTCAACGTCCCAATCTACGGCAAGAGAACCGGCCACTTCCCGCTCGAGGGCGAGCTCACCCCGAGCCTCGTGAGAAACGCGCTGCTGAGGCTCATCGGCGAGGAAGGAGAGACCTACGAGAAGCCCGAGGGGGTCAAATACGCCGAAAGCCTCGCCCCGAAGAGACCCCCTGGGATGTGCCCAGGCTGTCCTCACAGGGGCTCCTACAGGGCCGCGCTGGACGCTCTGAGGGACCTCAAGCTCGGCAGATACAGCGTCCCGATACACGGCGACATAGGCTGCTACGCCCTCTCGCTCCTCCCACCGCTCGAAGCCATCTGGACCGAGTACGTGATGGGCGCTAGCATAAGCCTGGCCAACGGCCAGAGCGTGGCGCTGAACAAGAAGGTGATAGCCACCATCGGCGATTCGACGTTCTTCCACAACGGAATCCAGCCGCTGGTTGATGCCGTCTACAAGAACCTGAACGTTCTGGTGATGATACTCGACAACAGAACCACCGCGATGACCGGCCACCAGCCTCATCCGGGAACGGGCGGGAGTGAGACCGGCAGGAAGTTCAACGAGATTGACATAGAGGCCCTCGTCAAGGCGTTAGGAGTTAAGTACGTCAAGACCGTTGACCCCTACGACCTCAAGGCCACCAGGGAGGCCATAAAGGAGGCGATGCAGATCGATGGGCCGGCGGTGATAATAGCGAAGCAGGAGTGCGTTATACCGGTCATAAGGCGCGGCGAGATAGGAGAGATACCGGTTGTCGTCGAGGACAAGTGTACCGGCTGCAAGGCCTGCATACTCCTGACCGGCTGTCCGGCGCTCGTTTACGAGCCAGATACCAACAAGGTCAGGATAGACAACCTGCTCTGCACCGGATGCGGCGTCTGCAACCAGCTCTGCCCGTTCGACGCGATAAAGTTCCCGAGCGAGCTGGACTAATACCAGCCGTAGCGCCAGCCATCTTTCCGTTCCCTTCTTAATTTTTCTATTTCGTTGGAGACCATGGCACCGAGAAAAAGCTGATACAAAACCACAACTCCAAATCCCCCCACGATGCCAATTACATCATCTACGAAATTGAACAACCAGATAACGAGTATCACAGGAACCGCGAGAACTGACCTCCTCCCCGCCGTGAAGGGCGAGGCTTTCAGAAGAAAAAAGTAATGAATAATCGGTTAAAAAACTTTGTATCACTCCTTCCAAACTTCTAGCACCATGAAGCGCCTCACGAGCGGGTTTGGATAGAGCTCCCAGCCGATTCCTTCCGTTTTTGCCTCAATCTCCCCGAAGAGACCGCCCTCGCGTGGGTCAAGGCTCTCGCCGTGGATTTTTCCGGGGCGGATTTCAACTTTCATATACCTCGGCAGGCCGACGGTGGCCTTGCCGTGCTCCCTCGCGTAGTCAATCGCCCACTTGGCGGTGTAGAGGCCTGCGTAGATTTCCGCTATCCTCACGGGAACGCTCGACTTGCCGATGGCGATTATCTCTATCCCCGTCTCCTCCCAGAATTTCTTTGCCAGGGGCTGAAGGTCCTTGGCCAAGTCCTTCCACACTTCCTTGCCCCTGTCGGTTATCGTCAGGGCATCTATCGTCGGCTCGTCGAGCTTCCTGACCTCTATTCCCCCGATGGTGGAGTCGAGGTGAATTACATCGGGCCTGACTTCCCTCGCGAGTTCAACGGCCAGGAAAGCCTCGTCCCTTACCGCCTGCCTGCCGCTCATATCGTAGTTGAACGGATCCGCGTAGCGGGCCACGCTCAGGGCCGCGGTCCTGTAGGGCCTCTCAACGAGTACCGCCGCCGTCGCTATCAGGCCAACCGGTTCATAGTCCTCCGTGAGCAGTGCACCACCCGTGTCAGCTGCAACGATCTTCATGGAAACCACCGTTAACGGGCAATTACCAATATACATCCCACGACAAAGTATATCATGGTGATAGCATTGGGTGACTCGGTTAATGTAGTTTATGAAACTTTGGGTCGTTACATAGATGACCTTTGCGGTTCTATCTACCTGGGAACGGCACGGGGAAAGGCCCTTTTCTACGGCGAGGTGGCCCACCCCCTGACGCCAACGGAAGACCCACTTCCATTCATGAACATCTTCTACTCCCACGGGCTCATCGAGATAACGGCGGTATGGGGCCGAATGGAGAAGGGTGCATTTCTGGTGAGGATGGTGCCCTCGAGAATCGATGTCGACCGAATCACGGGCGTTATAGAGATAACGTTCCACCCATTGGGCGGCGGCGCGGTGGTGGTCACGCTCCACGGAAACCCCGGACTGGCAGAGACACTCAGGGATGCCGCGAAGGCGTGCCGGAGGGAGGAGGGGAAAGGAGAAGGCGAGCTTCTGTCGTCGAAGGGTCAGCCGCTGAACCTCATCACCCCTCAGGACTCGGCAAAGTCATCATTCCCCTGAGCCTCTCAACGTCCTCCCTTAAAGTGGTTATCGTTGCCTCCTGACCTCCTCCCCGCCGTGAAGGGAGAGGGTTCCAACGAATTAACCCCTCGCCAAGCCCGGGAAGGTTTGAGGGGTCTCCATCAGGAACCCTTTTAAGGGTTCCCTGAACCCCTCAGGGGCGGCCTTGCCCCAATTACCCCTACCCGCCGTTAAACCCGGCAGGTTCGGGGTTATCGTTTTCAAAGCCTTCTTTAAGATATTAAAAGCTCCAACGAGGTCGGCGTTCATCACAACGCCCTCTCTACGGCACTCAAACAAACCCCTAACAAAGCGAGCATTCTTATGGCGTTGGCCACAGAGAGGGCAAAACTGAGAAGTGAAAGCCTCGTTCACAACCTCAACGAGAATACCATACTCCTCTGCAACCTCTTTGAGCCGTTGAATCAGTGTGTTGAAGCGCCAAACGTGGGAGAGAATGAAGTTTTGTTTCTTGCCCTTGTTGGAGTTCCTGCCAATACCTTTAGGATAACCAACGACAATTCTCGAAACACCAAGGTGATAAAGTCTCTCCACTGTTTGTCTAACCGCCGTGTTGATGTAGTGTCCCGCTTGAAGTTTCGCCCTCTCGTGCATTCTTCTAAGCTTCCTGCTCTTCTTTGCACCACTTTTATTGAGTTTCGACTGGTACTCAGCGATTTTCTTCTGCCAGTAAAAGGCAATACTCTTTAACGGCCCCCCATTCACAAGAAAGCTCTCGCCGTTCTCGACGTAAACTGCCATTAAGTTATTCACTCCCAAATCAATTCCTGCTGAAAGATTGCCCAAGGGGTTTCTTGGAACTCTCACCCACTCGTCCCCAATTAACTTTTCCTCAACAGTGAAGCTCACGTGAGCATACCATTTTCGCTTAACGTCATCATAAGTTATCTCTAACCTTCCCTGCTTTCCCTCCAAGTGTATTCTCCCCTTGAACTGGATTCTTAGCCTCTCGAACTTTCCGAGGCGTCTCAACTCGATAACGTTCCCATCAACCCTGTACTGGTCGTTTCGGAGTGGAATAATGAAGAGTTTTCTTCCGTTTTCTTTCCTGATGAAGCCGGGTGGTTTTGGCTTGAATTCTTCGGGGAGTTCTCCGTCTTTTTTCTTTTTGAGGAGGGTGAAGAATGAGCGCCAGCTTTCAGCGTTTTTTCTGGATAGGGTCTGGATTGTGGAACCACCAATCCAATCCTTAAACTCGTAATAAGCCTCCCGTTGGGTTCCAAGAAAATCTATCTTGCCGAATTCTTTGAATTGCTTGAGTCTCTGGTAGTTGATTTTGTTCCAGATTACTGCGGTAGCGTGGGCTAATTCGAAGAGTGCTTTTTCCTGCTCTTTGCTCGGTTGGAGTTTAACGGTTACCGTCCGCTTCATTTTTCCCCGCTTTCGACTTTTTTAATCCAGTCGAGAATCGCCTGTTCAGCGGCTATGCTCAGGCTCCCTTTTCTTCCACCGTAAAGTTTCTCGACGAGTTCTCTGAACTTCTTTTCCACGTCGTCCCTCAGGTAAATGTCGATTCTTCCCACTATTGCCCACCCAATAGTGAGTATGGGTGATTATGATATTTAAGCTTTTCCTTCGCTTTCCTGCTTAAGGGCTTGTTAGGTGGTTGCCCGTACCCCGCCCAAAGGGCGAAGTTTGGAAAAGAAAAAATCACGTATGCCCCGATTGCGTACAGGGCGTCCACATAGGCACCGTACGCCATTTCAAAGCGCCTTTCCTTGGCATAATGCTCCGCGCGGTTTATATAGGCCGAAACCTTCTCGGCAAGCTCTTTTTCCCTCCACTTCACCACACAGCATTTATAAGGGGGAGGCTAATAAACCTGTCGAGGGACGATGCGGGCGGAACTAATCGCCTGGACGGCGGCGGTTCTCATAATAACGTATCTCACGTGGGAAACGGTTAGTCCCCTCATCACCCCGATATTCTTTGGCATCGTCCTCGCCTACGCCGCATACCCAATCCACCGCCGGCTGAGTGGCAGGATGGGCAGGAAGAAGTCCGCCGCGGCCCTCACCGTTGGAACCGTCGGCCTAGGAGGCGTGGTGACCTTCGAGCTGCTGCTGATATCCGTTAAGGTAGCATCCTCCTTCTACGACAGCATCGTCGACTTCTTTGACTGGCTGATGAGCCAGCCACTGCCGCCGGAGGTTTTGGCCTTCCTCGAGCGCTTCTCGGACCAGCTGATACCCAGGATCTCGGAGTACATATCCCACGAAACCCTCTCACTCCCCCTCTACATCCTCCAGCTCCTGGTATTCCTGCTCACGTTCTACCATTCCCTCGCATACGCCGAGGAGATTTCGAAGCAGATTCACCTGTCCCTCCCGAGAAAGAACCGCGAACTGGGCGAGAGAATCCTGGAAAGCCTCAACAAGACCCTCGGAGCACTGGTGAGGGCCTGGCTGGTTTTGAACGTCATAAAAGGGATTCTGATGACGTTTGGCTTCCTCCTGTTCGGGGTCTCCGACCTCTACACCGCGATAGTGGCCGGGTTCCTGACCTTCATCTTCTCCTTCGTTCCCCTATTTGAGGGCTGGATGATATGGCTTATCGCAGCTGCGTACTTTGCCAAGAAGGCCATGTACCTCCACGCAATCGGGATAGCAATCTACGGCTTCTTCCTGGTCTCCCCGATGCCCGACTACACGATAAGGCCAATGATGGTCGCTAAGGACGCGAACCTCGACGAGACCCTCGTCTTCATCGGGATGATAGGCGGAACGTGGGCCATGGGGGTGAAGGGCCTCATAATCGGTCCGATAGTGCTCAACCTTCTCCTTGTCCTCCTCAAAGAATGGAAAAGGCTGTTATCTAAGTAGTGTCTTTCGAAAGATTTAAATACTTTAGTTGCATATTAATACTTGAGGGTCAGCAATGCCGAAGTTTTACAAGCCTTCAGAGGTGGCAGAACTCCTCAACTACAACAAAGTCACAATAATCCGCTGGATTCACGCCGGAAAAATCAGAGCCATCAAAATAGGCCGAGACTTCAGAATTCCCGAGGAGGAAGTCCAGCGACTACTGGGTAAAAAGAACGAAACAACGAGGGCAGTCCTCTACGCAAGAGTCTCAGGAAGAGACCAGGAGAAAGACTTGGAAACCCAACTCAAAACCCTCGAACAATACGCCATCAGCAAAGGCTACCAAATAGTTGAAGAAGTGAAAGAAATCGCCTCCGGACTGAACGAGAATAGAAAAGGCCTCAAAAAACTCATCAACCTCGCTAAGAACAACGAGTATGACGTTCTTATCGTCACTTATCCAGATAGGCTTACACGATTCGGGTTCAAATACTTGGAAGAACTCTTCTCGGCTTACAACGTGAGGATTGAAACGGTCTTCGAAAAGGACAAGACGCCAAGAGAAGAACTCGTTGAAGACTTAATTGCAATAATAACCAGCTTTGCGGGGAGACTTTACGGGCTAAGAAGCCACAAGAATAAGAAGCTCGTTCAAGGGTTCAAAAAACTCCTCGTAGAGGTTGAGAACGAGTGAAACTAACTCGAACAGTCGTCCTCGAAAGCCTCCCACTCACGAAGAGAAAGTTCAAGGCGATAAAAGAAGTTTATGATGAATACTCGGAGATTTTGAAATTTTTAACTAATTACGCCGTCGAAAACAGGGTTAAGAGCCATCTAAAACTTAGGAAAATCTTCTACAAAAAACTCAAGGAGGAGCACGACTTACCAACCCACTATTACTACACGGTTTGTCAAGACGCCACAACAAGGGCGAAGAGTTTTCTTGAATTGAAAAAGAAAGGGAAAGCTAAGACTAAGAAACCAGTAATCAGGAACGTTTCACTCTGGCTGGACGACGTTCTGTGGGACTACAAGAGGTTTCCACGGTTCAACATCCTGAAAAACGGAAGAAAAATCCTCATCATAGGCTTCACGACAAAGAGGGGTCGGATAAAACTCTCATTAAAACCACACAAACTCTTCTTCAGGTATCTTGACGAGGGCTGGAAAATTAAACCCGGCATCAAACTCAGATTACTTGAAAAGGAGCGGAAAGTTCTTGCTTATTTCGTCTTTGAGAAAGAGTTCACTGAACTTGAACCAACTGGAAGATTCCTTAGTGTGGATTACAACGCTGACAACGTTTCGTTCGGTACTCACGAGTTCTTAATCCAAGTTAAGACTGGGTTTGGTAGGATGACGAGGTTTTATTCCGATGTGAGAAAGCAAGTTCAAAAGACTCACTCGATTAGTTGGAAGAGGAAGGTTCCCTCGAAGAGGGGGAGGAGACTCCTCAGAAAGTTTGGGCGGAGAAAGACGAACAGGAGGGTTGATTTACAGAGGAAGTTGGCGATGAGGCTTGTTGAACTCGCTGGGAGGTTGAACGCTACGATTGTTCTTGAGGCCGTGCCAAAGAATTTTAATCAAAAAATGGTTAATAGGAGAAGGAAGAGTGAGAAGAGGTTGAGGGATACTCCTCACAACATTGGGATGAGTGGTTTCCAGCGGTTTGTTTTTGAAAAGGCGGTTGAGTGTGGTGTTCCTATCATATTTGTTAATCCCGCTTATTCTTCTCAGGTTTGTCCTCACTGTGGTGCGTTTAAGGTTAAGCCTGATGATGACGCTCTGCGTCGGAGGGTTTTTAAGTGTCCGGTTTGTGGGTTTTCTTTGGATAGGGATTTTGTGGCGGTTTTGAACTTGTCGGGGCTGTTTCCATTCAGCCTGAAGGCCAATGAACCACTGGTTGAGGGCTCGGTGAGTTCTGTGATGCTGGTG
This sequence comes from Thermococcus celericrescens, assembly GCF_001484195.1. Lineage (NCBI taxonomy): Archaea > Methanobacteriati > Methanobacteriota > Thermococci > Thermococcales > Thermococcaceae > Thermococcus > Thermococcus celericrescens. The sequence continues at coordinate 29,193 of NZ_LLYW01000022.1, read as the reverse complement.
GTTGAGGCCAACCTCCTGCACTGCAAGAATTCATTGGTAGTGGTTAGTCGGATTGAAACAAAAGTAGGTGCAGGGGGAAACGGTCATATCAGGTAGAGAACCTTCACGCCGGCCCTCTCCATCTCCCCCAAAGCCCGCTCCTCATTCTGGGGTTTAATCCCCTTCACCGCGTCGCGGAGGAGGTAGGTCTCAAAGCCGTGCTTGACGGCATCGAGGGCGGTCGCTTTAACGCAGTACTCGGTTGCAACGCCGCAGATGTAGACCCTCCTCACCCCGTTTCTCTTCAGTATCTCCGCCAGATTCGTTCCCTCGAATCCGGAGTAGGCCTCTTTATCCGGCCCCGTGGCCTTTGAGATTATCACGACATCTGCGGGAAGTTCAACGACGAATTCTGCCCCGGGAGTGTTTTGGACGCAGTGCCTCGGCCACGGCCCACCCTGCTCCCTAAAGCTGACGTGGTTCTCGGGATGCCAGTCGCGCGTGGCAACTATCAGGGCCCCCCTCTTCCTGAACTCCTCGATGTAGCGGTTGCACCGGGGTATTATCCCCTCCCCGTCGGGAACCGGCAAAGCTCCTCCAGGCATGAAATCCCTCTGCATGTCAACGATGATGAGCGCCTCCTCGGGCATGACATCACCCCGGAGAGAATTTGGCGGGATCGTTAAAACGGTTTGCGGAATAGAGGGGAAAGCCCTCACATCTCAAGCCGGTCCTTAAAGCGCGACATATCAACGCCCTTGTCCATGCCGAACAGGTACGCAAGAACCTTCTCGTCTAGGTCGCCGTAGCGCTCGCGCATGGATTTAATGCCCTCAAGAACCTCCTCCCGCTCCCAGCCGAGAGAACCGGCTATATGCGCCGCCATCTCGTTGAAGAGGTCCTCCTCGGCTTCCTCCTCCGCGAGCAGGGCTTTGTTGACCACCAGAACCCCTCCCCGTTCCTCGAGGAGGCCCTCCTCCAGGGACTTCGCTATAAGCTCCTTCGCGGCTTTCACGTCCATCAGGCGGAGGCTGAAGGCAAGTATCCCAACGAGCTCGCTCCGGGTGAACTCAACCGAGCCCTTATACTCAACCGCGCGTTTTATCGGGTGCACGCAACCACCTAACTTTTTTAGGGAGCTGGAATAAATAAACCTTTGCATAACGCCGTTAGATGTTTAAGCACTCGCGAGAACTCTAAACGGTGATGTCGATGGAGCAGAGGACTCACAGGCTGACCTCTGAAAGATTGGTTGGAAAGCCCGTGAAAATTGAGAAGAATTACGCGGAAGTCCTTATGGAGACCGTCAAAGAGATGGCGGTCGACGAGTACGGGCTGGTTCACGGCGGCTTCACCTTTGGCTTGGCTGACTACGCGGCCATGTTAGCCGTCAACGAGCCGACCGTAGTCCTCGGGAAGGCGGAAGTCAAGTTCCTGAAGCCAGTGAGGGCAGGTGAAACTCTGAGGGCGAAGGCAGAGGTTATAGAAGAGTCTGGAGGGGGTGTGGGGGACGGAACGTCCCCCCGGAGGAAGAAGCTGGTGAAAGCAGAGGTCTTCAACGAGAGGGACGAGAAAGTCTTCGAGGGAACCTTCCACTGCTACGTTCTGGAGAAGCACGTGCTCGAATGAGCCAAAATTTTTTAAACCCAAATATCGCATTTCGATATCGGTGTTCGATATGAAGTACCGCGACTTCCTGGCCCTGCATATACTCCACCACGCGAGCGAAGAACCAGTTACAGGCTCGTTTCTGATGAAAGAACTTGAGAGACACGGTTACCACATCAGCCCGGGAACCATGTACCCACTCCTTCACTCCCTGGAAGGGGAGGGCCTCCTCAAAAGCCATTGGGAGGTCCGGAGTGGGAGACGGGTTAGGGTCTACGAGATAACGGAAATCGGCCGGAGAACCCTCGACGAGGGCAAAGAGAAGCTGAGGGAACTCTGCCTTGAACTGCTGGGGGAATGAGGAATGGAGGAAAGGGAGAAGAAGATATTCGGAATAAGCTGGAACGTCTTCCTGCTCGGAATCGTCAGCTTCCTCAACGACATGAGCAGCGAGATGATAATGCCCGTTATGCCGAGCTATCTGATGGAGGTTCTCGACGCCGGAAAGTTGCTCAGCGGTTCCGTTATGGGCGCGATAGAAAGCATGAGTTCGCTGTTCAAGGTTGCCTTTGGCTACGTGAGCGACCGCTTTAGAAAGAGGAAGGTCTTCGTCTTCGCGGGCTACGCCCTCTCAACCCTCGCCAAAGGTGCCCTGGGGTTCACCCGCTACTGGTGGGACTTCCTCCTTCTGCGCGCGGTGGACAGGATAGGCAAGGGGGTAAGAACAGCCCCCAGGGATGCGCTGATAGCCGAGTCGAGCGAGAAGGGGAAGACCGGAAAGTCCTTCGGCTTCCACAGGATGATGGACACCCTCGGAGCCGTCGCCGGGCCGCTCGTTGCCATAACACTCATCGAGCTCCTGAAGAGCCTTCCGGCGGAAACGGCCTACCGCCACATCTTCCTGCTCTCTGCGGTTCCCGGGGCGATATCTCTGTTTGTTATAATCCTCTTCGTGAAGGACCGGGGCGGTGAGGTCAAGAGGAAGATAAAGGGCATATCCACTCTGAAGAACAGGAACCTGCAGCTCTTCCTCGCGGTGGTGGCGATAGGTGCCCTCGGAAGGTACAGCTACGCCTTCACGATGTGGAAGGCGCAGGAGCTCGGCTACTCCGTCGTCCAGAGCATAGCTTTCTACGCCCTCTTCAACCTAATCTACGCCCTCTCGGCCTATCCCCTCGGGGTTTACTCCGACACCTTCGGCAAGAAGAGGATGATAACCCTCGGCTTCGGAGTTGCGGCTTTGGCGGCTCTGGCCTTTGCCTACGCGAGGGACTTCTACACGCTCATAGCGGCCTTCGTGCTCTACGGGATTTACATCGCCATCGAGGACACCATTCCACGAGCCTACATGGCGGACCTGGCGAGGGAATACGAGAAGGGCACGATAATAGGGGCCTACCACACGGTCTTCGGCATCTTCGTCCTCCCGGCGTCGGTGATAGCGGGCTGGCTCTGGGGGAGCTACTCCTTGGCCTATGCCTTCACCTTCGCCGCAGCCATGAACGTCGTTGCCATGGTTCTAATGGCCTTCGTGAGGGAGCAGTGACTCTCTTCTTCGCTTTTCTTTCCAAACCCAGAAGAGTCAGAGGAAGTCAACAAAAGGGATAAAATCAAGCGCCGAGCTTCTCAAGCTCCTCGTCGCCTATAATGAGGGGCCTTCCAGCCTCAATAACATAGCTGAACTCCCATTTAACCTCTCCGCAGTTCATGGCCTCTGCGTAGCGTTTAGCCTTCTCCTCCGCCTCCTCAACGCTCGAAGCTTCAACGAGCCTCCTGACGTACCACTTCCTGTCACCAAAGCGAAGCTTGAACTCCGCCATGTACATGGGCATCACCGTAGAGAATTGGGGGAGAGGTATAAAAACCTAAGGCTCCCTCGCTCTGTAAACGCCATCCTCAAGGGCGGCCTCAAATATCTTCCCGCCTTCTTTCGTCTTCAGCTCAACGATCACGGCCGAGGGCTCGCGCTCGACCTCTTCCTCCACATTCCTCCTGCTGAGAACCTGAATGAAGGCATCTCCAAGGCGCTCGAACTCGAAAACAAGGGCATCGCCCTCCCAGCGGTGGCCGCGGTAAGAAACGCCGCCCATTCTGAAGGTAACCTCAAGAACGATTTTCATCAACATTCCTCCGGATATTGCTCATAATCCTCTAAGGCCGACGATGTTAAAAAGGTTGGCCCCGGAAAAAATAAAAAGCGCTTTCAGCCCGTCTTCTTCAGTTTGACGACCTGCTTCGCGAACTCCTCAAGCACCTCCTTGCGCATGCCCTCGAAGAACTTTATCGAGCCGGCGTAGCTGTGGCCGCCGCCCTCTATGCCCGCGCTCGGCAGAGCCTCCTGGAGCTTTGGAATTATCTCGTTTAGGTCGAAGCTGTACGCCGCCATCCCGTCCGCGGCCCTGACCACCGCGAAGTCCGGACCGTAGGCCAGGGTGAGTATCGGCGCGTCCTCGCCGTACTTCTCCTTGAAGTGGTCGTGTATCAGGCCGGAGAGCTTGCCCGGGGACGGATAGCTGAACTTTGGAGCAAAGAGCTCGATGTCTATCGTGTTGAACCTTATCCCGTTCGGCAGGACGACGCTCTTGACGTGCGGCAGCGAGGCCCTCAAAGCCTTCTCCTGCTTCTCCTTGACCTCCGGGTAGATCGCGTTTATCAGCTCGCGGTGCCTCTGGAGGTTGCCCGTGAGGAGGAGAATCTCGTCTATTATGCCGTGTCCGTCCATGAACTTCCAGAAGTAGGCCTCGTGGTCTATCACTTCGGCTATCTTCTTGAGGTCCTCCTCGTCAAGGCCCTTGGCCTTCTTCGCTATCTCAAGGTACTGGTAGAACTCCGGGGCCTTACTCCTGTCGCCGGTTCCGGCTATGGCGGGGAGGTGCTTGATTTTGTCCTCAACATCGGGGTTGATGAAGCGCGCCACTTCCGTTGCCAGCATTCCCGCCGTTAACTCGTAGTAGCCGCGCTTTATGTGGTGCGGGTTGACGTGCACATCGACGTAGTCGTCCACCTTCGCCCTGTCCTCGCTCACCCACTCGCGCGGGTCGTGGTGGTCTATGACCACTATCGGAACGCCGAAGGCCCTTATGCGCCTGTAGGCCGGAATATCCTCGCTCGTTCCGCCGTTGTCAACAATAACCAAAAGCGGCAAGGGGTCGCCGAACCTCTCGTGGTCCTCGACCATGAAGATTATGTCCTTGAGGACATCCTCCAGCTCGTAGAAGGGTGCCCTGCTCGGTCTGCGCTTGAAGAGCTTCCACCTGGCACCGGAATCGGGCGAGATCTCCTCGATGAGCGGAACTATTGCGTACTCAAGGGCCAGGCCCGAGGTGTAGCCGTCCGCGTCGGCGTGGTGCCTCAGCAGTATCGGCCTGCCCTCCAGGATGGCGCGGCGTATCGTGGATGCGGCCTTCATTATCTTCGGCTTCAAAGCCTCGAGCACTTCACTCTCGACCAGGAACCCCACGTCCTTGGGCTGGGCGCGCCTGTCGAGCTCCTCCTCTATGCGCCTCTTGACCTCGGCAGCCTCCGGCCCCCAGAGCCTCGCCATGTCGCTGGTCTCGATCTGAATCTCGCCGGAGTGGAAGGCTATCTTCCCGATTATCTCCACGATGTCTCCGACGTTTATGTTGGGGTAGGCCCTAACTCCAGGAGCCTCAAAAGCCGCGGCCCATGTTATACCCGTTCCGTCCGTTATCGTGAAGACCGTCGGCCCGCCGGTAACCTGTATCTGGGTGACCTTACCGCGAAGCCTGACCGTCTGGCCCGCCATGTCCTTGCGGAGGTCGCCGATGAGCGTTACCGGGAGCTCCTTTCTGACGACTACCTCCTTGTAGTGTTTGAGGGCGGACTCTATAAAGTCCACCTCACCCCTGTCTGGCTTTACATCGAGAACCTGAACGAGTATCCCGTCTCCGGGCTTGTAATCCCTCCCGCCGAGGAGGTCCTTCCTCCGTATAAGACCCCTGACGTGCGGATTGAGTTTGACGAAGACGCCAAAGCGCTCGACACGGTCGATTGTGCCCTTGTAAACGCCCCCAATCTCAATGTCCTCAACGTCGCAGGTCTTGTCGAGAACGTAAACGACCTTGTACTTACGCATGCAGTCAGGGCAGACCCAGGTGGTTTCCATACCAGGCTCCCAGGGCCCCTTCACCTTACCGCAGATGTCGCAGGCCAGAACGCGGCCGGTCCCACCGCAGGTCGGGCAGGTGTCGTAAACCGGCACGACGCCCTTCCCGTGGCACTCGGGACAGGGTATCTCGTCAACCTCGTCCTCAACGCCGATGTAGTCGAGGTTGCGATAGCCCTTCAGCTTCTCTCCAACCTTGAAATCGGCAGGAACGTAACCCCATCCCTCACAAACGGGGCACTCCTTCTCGCCAGCCTTAATCTTCCCGGTTCCGTGGCACTCGGGACAATCCTTAACCACCATGAGCATCACCGCGGTGGGTTCTCCGGGGAGCTTAAAAACATTAATCAACGCTCTCCCGAACCAAATGCGTAATTTTCAACGGCTGGTTCGCAGTTAGAACCTACCCCCCACCCTACACAAAGCGCTTAAAAGAACACGAAATTAGGGATAAAACGCAACCAAAAGATGGCCCAAAATAGTAAAATGTCTCAATGGGGGGAATAGAATTGAAATTCCGCCAGAAGCTTTACACCGCACTCCTCGGGACGGTCCTGATGGTCATACTAATAACGTCACTAATCCAGTTCAGGACGATAGACGGCATGGGGCAGAAGATAGAGGAAAACGTGGCCCCTACTCTGACAGAACATGCAAAACAGATAGCCCTTCTGGAGAGCCAGAAATACGCTGTGACGATTGATGAAAGGCTTAGGCCGCTGATCGTCGTCACGAACTCCTACGCAAACTCGATAGGGTCGCTTTACGTGAAGGACGAAGTCGAACCGGGCTACTCACGAACCCCAATCTTCGGCGCAAGCATTTTCAGCAGACTCGGGGACTTAAAAAACTCAAATGACGACATAATAAACGCCTACTACGCCGATGAAACCGGAAAAGTAATAATAATCCCCCGAGCCGAACTTCCCGAGGGGTACAACGCCACAAAATCCTCCTGGTACCAAGGGGCGGTATCTCGGGGAGCGTTCTGGATGGAGCCTTACACGGACATAATAACAAACAAGACCGTGATAACCTACGTCACCCCCGTGAAGTACAAGGGGACCGTGAAGGGCGTTCTTGGAATAGACGTTGACTTCTCATACCTGGCGAATGAAATAGTGAACACTCGGGTGGGTAAAACAGGATACCTCTTCGTCATCAGCCCCAATGGAACCGTCATAATCCATCCCGACCCGGAGGTCGTTGGAAAGCTGAATGTCTTTGAGGACAGCAGATACGCGGCACTAGCGAGGGCAATGGAAAACTCGGAGGATGGGGTTGTTGAAATAGAACTGGATGGGACAAAGATGGTGATCTCATTCGCCAGGAGCAAAACCACAGACTGGACGATAGCCGCTATAGCGCCGGAGGATGAGCTCATCGGCGGGCTTGTAACCGCGCTGGACGAGGCGAAGACGGACGCATCAAAGGAACTCCTGTACGGGATGACGGTAACAATATTGGTGGCAGGGGGGCTTGTACTCCTGAGTGCCAGATATCTAAAGAGGGCGCTGCAGCCAATATCGCAGCTCACGAACGCGGCGGAGTTCATAGCGGCGGGCAGGCTTGAGGATGCGAGGGAAGTGGTTGGTTCGATAGACTACCCCCACAGGGACGATGAGATAGGAAAACTGATAACCGCTTTCGAGGCCATATCCGCCGACGTCATAGGCACCCTCAACGGGGTTATCGACAAGCTCGAAGCCATGGCCGAGGGCCGGCTGAACTACACCATAGACGCCAGGGCCCAGGGAGACCTCCAGAACATAATAATTGCACTCCAAAAGACCTCAGCCAAGATGAAAGCCCTTATCGGAAACATCAGGGAGATTGGAGTAACCCTGGACGAGCAGGCCAGGGAACTGGCGGATATAGCGACCCACGTCAGAAACTCGACCAACCAAGTTAGTGAAGCAATAGAACAGGTCAGCATCGAGGCCCAGCGCCAGCAGGAGCACATAAACGAGATAACCGAAGGAATGCGCCTCGTCTCGGACACCACCTCAGAAACCTCCAACATCATGGACGAGTTCGAGAGGGCTATAGATGAAGTCGTCAGAATAGCACAGGAAGGAAGAGAGAAGGGAGACGAAGCGGTTAGGGACGTTGAGAGCATTAAACGCTCCATGGACTTCATAGAGGAGGCAGTTAACGCGGTCAGTGAGATGAGCAAACGCATAGGCGAGATAACCCATACCATAAGCAACATTGCGGAGCAAACAAACCTCCTTGCCCTGAATGCGGCGATCGAAGCGGCAAGGGCGGGGGAAGCAGGTAGAGGTTTCGCGGTCGTTGCCCAGGAGATAAGGGGACTGGCGGAGGAAAGCAAGAGCGCCGCGGAAACGATAAGGGACATCATAGATGAGATGGATGAGAAAGTTCAGAAAGCCGTGGAAGAGACCCAGAAGGGAGTAAAGAACGTGGCCAGTTCAACGGAGACCCTGAGTGAGAGCCTAGGCTATCTCGGCTACATCGCCGAAATGATAGGGAACGTTGGCACCAAAGTTGAGGAGATAAGGGAGCAGACCATCAGGACACAGGAGGAGGTTGAGAAAGCACTCCAGGCCCTGGAAAACCTTGCCGCAAGTGCTGAGGAGACCACCGCCAGCGCGGAGGAGGTTAACTCCGCCATGCAGGAGCAGAGAGCAGAGATTGAGACGCTCAGCTCCGAGGCCCGGAAACTCAGGGAAATCGCCAAGCGTCTTCGCCAGAACGTTGAACAGTTCAGGCTCTGAATCTCTATACCTATTCTTTTTCACCCTCCCCCTTCTTTCCAAAGAAGCCCCAGAATACCACCATCGAGAGGCTGTACAGGAAGGCTGTTATCAGGAACGGCCAGACCAGGGACATGTCGAAGAGAACGCCGCCCACGTACTGGCCCACTCCGAAGGTCGCAGTCCAGGCCAGGCTGTTAAGCGCCATCGCGGTGGAGCGCTCCTCTTCCTCGAAGAACCCCATCATGAAGGAGTTCCATATCGGGTTGACTATGTTCATCAGTATCGTCCTGAGGATGTATACGACCGCTGCCACTGGGAACACCGGCGAGAACGGAAGGGCCCCTATGAGGAGGCTCGCCGTCCCGTTGAAGGAGACGATGGTCTTAACGCTGCCGAACCTGTCGGCTATCATGGGCAGCAGGAACATCCCGATCCCCATTATGAACTGCTGGAAGGCGAAGAGCCAGCCGATGCTCTCCAGGCTCGTTCCAAAGCGCTGGTTGAACCAGAGCCCCATGTAGGGAATCGCTATTCCTGCACCCAGACCTATCAGTGCCCCCGGAAGTGCGAAGCGGCCTATTCTAATGAGAAGGCTCCTGTCGAGGTTCAGCCCGCGGGAGTGTCTCTCAAGCACGGGGCTGACGAAGAGAACTATCGCGAACCGAATAGGTATGACCACGAGAACCAGGGAGAACACCCCTCCATAGCTCAGCCAGCGCGAGAGAAAGCCCGCGACGAGTATTCCGAGGGCGGAGGCTATCGTGCCGATTCCTGAGGAGAGACTGAACAGGTAGTGCCTCTTTCCGTCCTCCACCTCCCCGCTGAGCAGTGCCATGAATGAAGGCGACTCCAACGCCATGCCTATCCCTATCAGGACGCCGCCCAGGGTGAGCATCCAGAGGGTCGGGTGGAGAACCTGGGCGAGCCTCCCGAGGAACATCATGCTCACTCCAAGGAGGACGGTTTTCTTGTAGCCCACCCTCGCGCCGAATGGGCCTGAGAACAACAGAACCGCCGCCTGGGCCAGCGTTGAGAGCGAGAAGACCACGCCTATGTTAGTGTAGTCGAAGCCGAGCGATTTGAGGTAGAACGGGAAGATAAACCAGGCTATGTTGCCCCCGAAGGAGGAGGCGAAGGAGTAGGCAACGAGCAGCCATGCGTCCCTTCCGAACCCGCGATAGTTCTGCAGTGACATGAACGTTCAGACCGCGATTTGAGTATATAACCTTGTCGCAAACCAAAGGTTGGGTGCAGTTAACCATGCACATCAAGGCATCGAAGGCTGGTCTCCTCCTCTCGAAGGAGCCAAAAAAGTCATATAGAATGAAAAAGTTCACTGGCTGGCCATGAACTCCTCAACCGCCTTACCAGTTTCCACGTGGGTCCTGCCGGCCAGTATTATGACCCTGTACCTGCTGTTGTTCGGGTTGGGGAGGTCCTTCACAACGTAGCCGTTACGCAGTATCTCCCGCTTTATGGAATCCACAACATCCTCCCCATAGACCCTCTCCAGGAGAGCCCAGGCGCTGTTGCTGACCCAGCCCCCCACGATGATAACGTTTTTATCGCTTGGGAGGGCGGTCAGCTGAGTGTCGTTTATTATGAGGGAGTAGACATCCTCGGTCGCCTGAACCTTGGGGGCGGTTATGGAGACCTGTTTGGCCACGGAGACCCTACGCACGAAACGGTAACCACTCACACCGACGATATCCCCCTGGGCGTTCTTGGCAAAGAAGGGGACAATGCTCAAGTTCCATCCCGTCGGGATCGAGAGGGACTGTCCGGGAGCCACGAACACCCGCGGGAAGCCCTCACCATCCACGTGGAGGTAAAGTGTGTAGAGCCCGTGCTCAGGGTCTATGTCCCAGACCCACTGGTCACTGTAGATATCCCCATCCTGATACCGCCCAACTTTCTCATAGTATTCGTAGCTATAGATGACGGTCTTGGATCCACTTACCCCAATAAAGAAGTCAGTCGGGGAAAACAGGAACACTTTATCCGCTCCTGCTTCAAAGAGTTCGTTGAGCCTGGAGACCGGATAACTGTCGTATTCTTCGAAATCCTCCTCACCATCGGCGGTTAGGTACATGATGTAATACCTGCTCCGCGCCATGGCCTTAGTCTTGATGATGCCGCTCGGATACGTTAGCTCAACCAGCATCTTCGAGGCGTTGATGTTTATATCCAGAGGCTTGAGCTTCCACCCGCCGACCGTTATCGAGTCGCCGAGGGACGTGAGTTTTGAATCAGCAGCCTCGTGGGAGTATAGAAACATCGTGTCCTTTCCATCAACGGTGGTTGATACAATCTTGTAATCCTCACCAACGTCGAGGGGGGTCGTGTTCTCGTTAAATGTCACCTCAACACTCCTATCAAGAAACTCCACCGAGCCCCGACTCAGGTTGAACCCAACACGGGAGAAGTTCACCTGAACAACCACCACATCACCCACAGGCTGATCACTGACGTTGATTCCCACGTCCGGCATATCCTCTTCGTTCAACAGGTAAACCTGGTTTTCGTCCGGGATAAGGACGCTGTGGTATTCAACCGGCACAGAAGCGACTGAGGTGTACTTTCCAATGGTTATCCCCTGAAGAACAAGGAACGCCCCCAATCTCGACCCGCTTATCGCATCTTCCCCTATGTGCAAAGGCGTCCCGTTAACTATCTTAGTGGTTGGAAGGACTATCACTGTGTTGGCTGAGTTAATCCATGCGACCTCTGCGCTGATGGGCGCAATGGCCAATCCCAAAATCATGATGACCGTAACAACCACTAGGACATTTTTCATACCTCTTATCACCAAGTTCAGATTAAAGCTCAATGTTTATAATATTTCCTGAGAAAAACACTTCCGCGATGATGAGTGAATCCAATGCTGACGGGATGATGAACCCCGAACCTGAGCGTCGGATTGAAAACGAAAGGCGAACCAAAATGGAGAGACAACTTGAGGAGCTGTATTCCAGCATCCAGGAATTGAAAAAAGAGAACGAGAAGAGAAAAGCTCCAGATCAGCTCGGATGGGACGACATTGCCCAGGAGATCATCGGTGCCGTAACCTTCGCCCTTCCGTTTCTCTTCACGGCGGAGCTGTGGGAGATAGCCAAGGACATCTCGGTTGAACGCGCCCTTCTGGTATTCTTAATGACGCTCGGCGTCGCCTACCTGTTCATCGCCAAATCCAGAATAGGGAACCTGAAGAGGGAGGAGCTGTTTCACATCCCCAAAAGACTCCTAACCGTCACGGGGATAGCGTACCTTATCTCCGCGGGCCTGATATATCTCTACGGGATAAACAACCTGGCGGACTTTACAGCCGGGCAGTATCTCAACGCTACCATACTTATAAGCACCTTCGCTGTGATAGGTGCAATAACCGTTGATATGGTGAAGTGAATGAGGCTCGTAACAGGAAAAAGGTGGGAAGCCTTCGCAGACGAAAAATCCATACTCTTCCCAGAGTACAGGAAAAACCGCGATGAACTCATCGACTTCGTTGATTCCCTAACCGGAGAGGAAACCGTCATCACGGCGAGCCTTGAGCTTATTGATTTAATCGCCTGGAAGTTTCGGCGGGGCGAGGAGAACGTCCTTATCTACTCGGACACAGGGAAGAGCCTCACCATGAAGGAGGTCTATGAGCTGAGGAAGTACCTCGACTTCGACGTTCGCGGTGGCTTCTCTGGGGCAAGGAGTGAAACCAGCATCCTCTTCGTCGAGGGTAAGACTGACGCCAAGTTCTTCAAGGCGGTCTTCAAGAAGCTCTTCGAGTTCAAGGAGCGCCGAGAGGCGCCCTACAGCCTGCGGTTCATCGAGCGCGTCTTTGAGCGCGACAACTTCGACCTGCTGAAGCGCGGGGAGGATAACTATTACCTCGCGGTTATCCCGAGCGAGGGGAACTCCGGAGTCACAAGGAACCTTGGGAACTTCCTGAGGGCGATGGAGGTCTTCGACTTCCGCGTCGACAGGATAGGCGCTGCTATAGACATTGACGAGGACCGGCGGAGTGCCCTCGCATCGATAGCTGGAAAGCTCTCCGGTTTCAGGCACGAAAAAACCTCCTTCGGCTACCGCGTCGGAGAAACCGAGGTCATACCGCTCATAATCGGCCTTCCCTTCGAGGACGATACGATAGAGTGGAAGAAGCCAACGGTTGAAGACCTCATGCTCCACCTCATAGCGAGGGAGGGGCTCCTGGATAATATAAAACCCGGTCTAAAAACTCTTAACAAGAGCCTCGGGAGAAAGCTCAAGCCCAAAGAAGTGATGTACCTGGCCCTGTCAGCCTACGGCCACTGGGGCAACCTGGAGGGCTTCTACGAGCTGTTCGTCATGCGCTCAAGGTTCAGAAACCTCAAAGCAGTCCTTAAGGAGGCCAGACTCATAGAGGGCCTCGCATATCTAGCAGGAAGGGAAAGGGAGCGTTGACTTTTTATTGCCACACCCCAAATCCGAACGGGTGGTGGATATGAAGCTCGTTTCATTCGACGTCTGGAACACACTCCTCGACATAGAGGTTATGCTCGACGCCATGGCCGTTGAGCTCTCCAAGCTTATGGGAGCGTGCATAATAGACGTCGTCGAAGGAATGATGCTCTCCCGCGAGAGGATAAAGCGCATGAGGGCCCAAACGGCGGGAGATCCGTCGAGGTCGCTTGAGGAAAGCCAGGAGATGCTGGCGGAGCTCCTGGGAGCAGAGGTCGAGCTCGTCAAGAGGGCCGCCGCGAGGGCAACACTCAACGTTGGGGACGAGATAGTTCTCCCCGGGGCGAAGGAGGCGCTGGAGGGCGTCAAGAGAAAGGGCCTGAAGGTTACCGTGACGGGCAACGTGATGTTCTGGCCCGGCTCGTACACCCGGCTCTTGCTGGAGCGCTTCGGGCTTATGAACTTCATAGACAAGACCTTCTTCGCCGACGAGGTTCTGGCTTATAAACCGATGCCGGAGATGTTCAGAAAACCGCTCGAGGCCTTTGGCATAGAGCCGGGCGAAGCTATACACATCGGCGACACCTACGCGGAGGACTTTGAAGGTGCCCTGAAGGCCGGTCTCTGGGCGGTCTGGATAAACCCCGAGGCCGAGGAAGCAAGGAAGATCCACGAGAGGGGCTTTGAGGTACCCTCTGTCGAGGGGATTCTGGAGGTTCTTAAACTGGTGGGATGATGGGTTAAACCTACACCCCGAAGGGGTTTAGGCACGAAAAAGCCTACTCACGAGTTAGGGTATCTTTAAATGGGCGAGGAAGTGGTGAGCTATCTCATCAGCTTTGCCTTTACGTAATTTCGGGCGGCATAGTACTGCCTCTCGTCGCTCTTGATAATACAACAGTTAAAAACAACGTAATGTATTTATAATTTGAATCCCTGTATCAAAATGGGTGCTGATATGAACGAAGTGAAGAGAGTGTCTGAAATTAGAATCAAAAATTATTACACTGCATACAGAACTAAGTATCCACACAAAGGAATCGACAACGCTAGAAGAGCTGCTCTTAACTGGGCTATTGGGATTCATAAGCTCATATTTGGAAAGGAAGAGCTGGACATGGCTATTGAAGAGTACAAAAAGTTCATCCAGTCCTTAGAGTAAATTCTCGCTCCTTCGTTACTGTTGATACTTAATTAGATGAAGAATGTTGTATAAAATCAAAATCCTAAGATGAGGAAGAGAAAACACAAATACTGGGTTCATTTGAAAACTTGAATTTCACTTCTTCCCCTTCGGCTGCAACCACACCCCCAGCCCAACCTGCCTCGTCTTCTGGTAGCGCAAATCCTCCGCCCGGTAGCCGAAGGCCTTCAGAATCCTCTCGACGGCCGGGAGAACCTGGTTCTCGATGTAGTACTCAGCATCGTACCTGTGCTTCGTGGGGTCGAACTCGTCAAAGGGAATCGCCCTGTCGCCTATCCTCCCGGAGCCCTTGAGCACGATGTAGCTGATGACAGTTCCCGGCCGTATCTTCACGCCTCTCGCGGCCAGACGCTTCGCTATCGCCACGTGCGGGCCTGTGGCCTTGTAGTCCTTCAGCTCGCGCGTTATCTGCTCATGGATTACAAGCTTCTCAGGCGGAACCTCGTACTTGCCCAACTTTTCCGTCACTTCCTTAACTATGCTCACGGCTTCCTCGACGTTACCGTCCTTCAACAGCGCCTCCAGAACCCTCGCCTGCGTCTCCTTGGCTATCTCGCTCCAGTCACGCCTCACAATCTCAAGTCCGCGCGTGGTTATCTTGCCCTCTTCGTCTATTACCGCGTACTTTTTCTTGGTGACGAAGAAACCCCTCTTGTAAAAGCCCTCGTACTCGAGCTCAAGCGCACCGGGGAGTTTGGCGTTGATGTACTTAAGGAACTCCATCGCCTTCTTTTTGACAGTTTCGGCGTCAGCTCCTGGAATTGTCGCATGGAACCCATCCGTGTCCGCGTAGAGGACTTTAAAGCCGTATTTCTCCTCTATCTCCCGTATGCTCATTTCAATATACTCCCTTCCCCATGCCGTAACGCTCTCGGCGCACTCCTTGCAGTACCAGCGAGCGGCGGGCGTAGGCATAGTACCCATAATAAGAGTTGGCCAGTATCTTAATGGCCCGCTGCCTGTAATCGAGGAGCTTCTTCTCCAGCGGGTCTATCGTGGCCTTCATGCGCTTCTTTATCTTCTGTCTCTCGTCGAGCAGGTTTCCGAGGAGGCTCGGGATGAAGCCGGGGAAGTCCTTACAAAACTTGTGGCCAACCTGCGGGGCCTCGTCATACTCCTTACAGCCCTCGCGGTTCAGCGTATCTGGTGAGACGTTGTGGGTGATGATGATTGAAGGGTAGAGACTACGAAAGTCCAGGTACACAATATTGTCCCATAATCCCCGTTCTGGTTCCTTAACGTAGCCGCCGGTGTAACTGTTCCTTCTCCTCACTAGCTCCCTCTCATCTGGCTTGTTTGGAGCGAGCTCGTTCCTCTCGTAGGCCTTTCTAAGCAAAAACCACTCCACGAGGTTGCCGGTGCTTGAACGGGAGACGTCCCAGAAGCTTTGACCTACCAACCGCGAAAGTTGGGCCTCCATCGGGAAGAACTCCCTTCCAAGCTCGAAGGTGACTTTAGCGTCCTCCATGGAATAGCGCGCGACCCTTTCAAGCCCCTCGCCGGTCTCCCAGGCGGTGGTTATCTCCTCGGGGTAGACCTTCTCCTTAGGGGTGCCGAAAATTGCCTCGTAGACAGCTTCAAGCGTGTATGTGGGCAGGTTGACGGTGCGCAGTATGACGGGGTAGAGGTCGAAGTGAATCCTCCCCTTCACCTCGACCGCAAATCTGTCCCCCATGCGCTGGATTTTTGGATCCGAGCCGTCCCTGCCAAGGGTGAACTTTATCCCGAACTTTTCGCAGCGCTTTTTGAGGTAGGCGAAGTCGAAGTTGTCGCCGTTGTAGGTTATGAGCACGTCGGGGTCTTTTTCTTTGATGACCTTCAGAAAGCGCTTTATCATCTCCTTCTCGGTGGAGACAACGTCAACGAAGGGCAGGTCAATTTTCTTCCACGTGATAACGCGTGCCTCGTTTTCATCGGCGTAGCTTATCATCAAAATGGGCCCCTCAGCGAACTCCTCGCCCTCGTGGTAGAGCGTCTCGATGTCAAATGCCAGCATCTTGAGCTCCTCGTCGCCTTCCATCGGGATTATGCCCTTGTCTATGAGGTAGCGCTTGGCAAATGGGATGTCGTACTCGTAGATGTCAACGACGGCAGGATGGGCACGTATCCTGTCCCTTATAGCCGGGACGTCCTGGGGGCGGGTGAAATAGAGCTTCCAGACCTCCACCGGCCTGCCGAGGAACTTCTTCTTAACCTTCTCGGCGCGCTTCACCTTAACGACCCTGCCGTGGCGCTCGGCGGTTATCTTCTTGACGTCCTCTATGGCAGAATCGTCCCTCAGGAGAGCGTAGATGTAGGGCTCAAAGTTCCTGTCATATTCTATCTTGAACTCGCCGTTATCCTTCTTGAATATCCTTATGACGGGCTTCCCATCTTCGGTGATGTAATCGGTATCGAGTATCATAACCAACACCTGTGGGATTTTCGACGTGGGGACTAATAAACTTCGCCATGCTTAAAAAAGAATGGCAGCGGAAAGGGACAATCACGGTGTCTCAACCTTTTGAACAAGGTCACCGCACCTCCTCTGGAGCTCAACGTTGGCTTTCAAAAGCTCCTCACTGGGGTAGTCGCCGTTCTCTCGCCATTCCGTTGCAAAGTCGTGGATCAGGTTTAATCCTCTTACTTTTTACAGACATTTTTCCTTCGCCCGTCTGATTCTCTCAGAGGAAGCCCATTCGTATGGGTAATTCATATCTGCCTTGAGTTTTGATGTCCCTACTGCGTAGACAACGGCCACTATGGCGAGCAACAGATAGTTCTCAGTTCAAATACCGGTTGATCAGACTTGCCACAATGGCAATGCTGACCTCCTTCCCGCCGTGAGGGGCGAGGGTTCGGCTTAACCCCCTCGCTAATGGCAGGGAGGTTTACGGGCACTCATCTCCTACTCCCGTTGCCGGTTTCGGTTCAGCCCGAGGGCACGGTCTCGTGCCCGTTACCCCTATCCCCAAAAGGGACTTGGGGTTATAGTTTAGAGGCCACATCTTCAGTCCTTGCCTGCCCGAACGGGCAGTATTTCGAAGGACGCTTAACAGCGTCCACTCCCCTTCAGGCCGAAGGGGACACTTAAACCCCTCATCCCATCGAGTTCTAACTTTGGCCCCTCCGAGGCCTTACTACCTTACAAAGTTTAAAAGGGTTTTAACTGATTAAAGGCAGGATTGCTGATTACTCCATCCCCACCCTAAAGGACGAGGCCTTCAAAAGAAAAAAGTAAGCCACATAATATCAATCAAGGCGACCCTGTACTTAAGCTCTCTAAGGGGGAGGCACTCCTTTCTTCTACTTAGCTTGTCTACCGTTGAAGCAGTATACAGGAACCAGAAAATCCCAAACAGAAACTCGTATCCCAAAGCAAATTCCACGACCTTAGCATCGTCTCCGACAGTTCCAAAGATAAGCGAGAGAATCAAAGATGAAGGAACCGCCCTCATCAGGTTAGACCTGAACCGTACCGTCCAGTTAACGTCCCTATTCTTCATCGTCTGATCAACCATATCTTATTTACGAGATCCAGTTGATAAATATTCCGCAATCTATTAAAAACCACCACCTTTTTAAACTCCCCTGCAAAGCCCCGTCCATGGAGCTGTTTTACCGCGTGAGCTTTCAGGAAGTGGTGGCGGACGCGTTAAGCTTAGTTGAGGAGCGTGAACTCTCATCGAAGCACGCCCTTGAGAGGGTCTTCAAGAGGGTGTCGGGTAGAGACCGGGACAAAGCGCGCGGACTGGCCCATGCCTACGTCTTCGAGATAGAGAAGTGGAGGGCGAAGATAGACTTCATAATCAACTCCGTCCTAAAGGGTTCGAGGGTGGAAGACCTGGACCCCTACCTGGCCAACCTTCTGAGGATAGGAACCTTCGAAATCCACTTCAGGAAGGTCCCGCCGGCAGTGGCCACGGACTCAATAATCAGGGTCGTTAAGGAGCGCTTTGATTTTTCCCGCGCCAAGTTCGTCAACGCGCTCATGCACTCGATAGAGAAGTTCGACGTCGAGAAGGCTCTGAAGAAACTCAAGGAGAGGGACCGAATAGAATGGCTCTCCGTCCGCTTCTCCCACCCCCGATGGTACGTCGAGTACGCGGTAGAGCTTTTGGGCTACGATGAGGCGGTTAGGTTACTCCTGAGCAACAACAGGCCGCAGCGCTATTATGTGAGGACAAACACCCTCAAGACGGACGTGGACTCGCTGCGGGACTACCTCGAGGAGAACGGTGTGAGGACGGCTCTAACCCCCGTTCCGGACGTCCTGAAGGTCCTCGAATACAGAACTCCGGTAACTAGGCTCGACTGGTACAAGGAAGGGAAGTTCGTTATCCAGGATTTGGCTTCTGCCTACGTCGCCCACGTTTTGGCCCCCGAACCCGGCGAGAGGGTTCTTGACCTGGCGGCAGCCCCGGGGAGCAAAACTTTCCACGCGGCGGCGCTGATGGAGAACAAAGGCGAGATAATCGCGGTTGACTACTCGTACGACAGGCTCATGCGCATGAAGGAGAAGATGAAGCTGCTCGGAATCAAGAACGTCAAGCTCGTCCACGCGGACGGCCAGAGCTTCAGAGATAGGGAGAAGTTCGACAGAATCCTCCTCGATGCGCCGTGTTCAAGCTCCGGAACCTACAGGCAGTTCCCGGAGGTGAAGTGGCGCTTCGATGAGAACAAGATCAAGCGCATCATAAGCGTCCAGAGGAACATGCTCAGAAACGCGTACGAGAACCTGCGCGACAGCGGTGAGATGACGTATTCGACGTGCTCGATTAGAACAGACGAGGACGAGGAGAACGTTCTCTTCGCGGTTGAAAGGGTCGGGCTTGAACTGATGGACTACGGCTTCAGCTGGGGCGATAGGGGCTTCCTTGAAATCGGCGATAGAGTTTTTAGAGCGTGGACGCATAGGCACGACTGCAACGGATTCTTCATTGCAAAATTGAGAAAGGGTTAAACCAGCGGCTTCCTTTTGACCGGCCCTCCCGGTTTTTCTTCTTCAAATATCTCCGCCGTGAACCGGTAAACCTTCGTATCCTCATCGAGCCAGCAGTCGGGCGGAAGACCGGCCTTCCAGCAGGTCTGGGCCAGAAACTCCTCCTCGTCCCAGCCCCACTCTATCGGCACCTGTGGGAGAAGCAGGCCGGAATAGATGCCCTTCTCAATTATCAACCCATCGCGGCCGACCTTTATCTTCCTCGGTCTCTCCTCCGGCGGCCCCTCAACCGGCTCAGGGGGCGTCAGGACGCTCACCTCGATAACCAGGTCGTTCAGCTCGCTCTCCCGCACGGGCGGGAAGCGCGGGTCGTCGACGGCGGCGTAGATGGCCGCCTTTATCGTAGCCTCGACGAGCGGATATACCGGAAGGGGAAAGCCGATGCACCCGCGGAGGGCCATCTGAGGTGGAGCATGGCGATTGTTGAGGGTCACGAAGACGCCCATCTTCTCCCACAGCTCCGGAGGTGTGTCCTCTGGAGGCTTTATCGTCCTGCCGTTTCTAACGTACTCCTCTATCGCCCTCCTCGCGAGCCTGACGAGGAACTCGCCCCACTCATCCTTTATCTTGTACATCCACTCACCCCACTCATTAATGCGCCGAAGGGTTATTTACCTTTCCCGCAAGATTTAAAAGATTGCCGAAAAAAGTTAAGTCGGGTGTCGAATATGGTCATAGTGGAGTTCGTCATAGTTCCCCTCGGTGAGAAGAGTCTCAGCAGGTACGTCGCAGAAGTGGTAAAGCTTTTAGAGAGGAAGGGAGTTAAATATCAACTGACGCCGATGGCGACGATCATAGAGGTTCCAACGGTGCGGGAAGCGTTCGCAATAATCGAGGAGGCCCATGAGCTGATCTTCAAAATGGGAGCCGAGAGGGTTTCAACAACCGTGAGGATAGACGACCGGCGCGACAAGGACAGACACATGGAGGACAAGGTAAAATCGGTGATGGAGAAGGTGAGGGGTGGTTGATATTAAAGCACTGATTCTCGCTATAGACCGCGACGACGATTTCGGAGGGAAGGCCGGCGTGGAGGGGCCGGTCATCGGGCGAGACGCCTGTATCGACGCCGCCCTAAAGCTCAGCCTGGCCGACCCGGAGGACAGCGATGCCAACGTGGTTTACGCCGCGGTCAAACTCTACGACGGGCTGCGCGAGAGCGACGAGTTCGAAGACGTTCAGGTGGCCCTCATAACCGGCCATCCGAAGGTGGGTGTCAAGAGCGACCTGGAGCTCGCCAGGCAACTGGAGCTCGTCCTTGAGAGGTTCCCGGCGGATGGGGTTATCACCGTCACCGACGGCGCCGAGGACGAGCAGATATTCCCGATAATCACATCGAAGGTACCGATAATAAGCTCCCACCGCGTCGTGGTCAAACAGAGCGAGGGCATAGAGACGACATACTACATCATCTACCGGTATCTGAAGGAGATACTGAGCGACCCCGAGGTTGCCAAGGTGGTCCTTGGGATTCCGGGTATGATACTCCTGCTGTACGGGATAGCGCGCCTCATCGGCGTCTGGTATCCGGAGAGTGTTAAGATCATCTCCGCCACGATAACCGGCACGATACTGCTCTTCATCGGCGGCTACTTCTTCACCAAGGGCTTCAGATTCAACGTCCGTGAGACCATAGCCAAGCAGTTCGTCTTCGTCATCTCGGTCATAGCCGGAGCGCTGATCATCATAGGAGGTGCGATAAACGCCTACTTCCGGCTCGAGGAGTACTCCCTGGAGCTGATAGGCAGTTATCCAGGAACGCCGCTCCTCGCGATGCTGATCTACATCAACGCACTCAACCCCTCCCTGATAATAGGGGTAGCGGTCATGATAACTGGTAAGGTGATACAGTCCTACCTGAGGAAGGACCACCACATCTGGTACTACACATCAACGCTGCTCATGATGCCGGCCCTGTGGGTGACGATAGACCTCACCACCCGCTACGCGATGGCCATACTGACGCTCTCCGACATAGAGGTCTTCACGAAGCTCCTGTTTGCGCTGGCAGACGTCGCGGTGGCGGTTCTGGTTGGAATCTACATGAGAGGAAAAGTTAGGGGATGGGAGAGAGTTGAGGCTGGAGCAAGCGCTTGATGAGTACGATAAGAGGAGAAAGAAGGCCGCAAAAGAGGCCGAGAAAATAAGAAAAAAATACAACAAACGCCTGGAGAAAAAGCTGCGGGAGGTTCTGAAGAGGATAGACTCCCTTGAAAGGAAGAAGATTCCGAAGAACGTGGACGAAAACATTAGGAAAATCGTGACCGCAGAGCGGAAGAGCTACGTCACTTCCCTCAGGAACGCCCTGGAGAGCATCGGCGACATGGACGACCTGGGAAAGCGCCTCCCGGACCTCGCGAAGCTCCACGTTGGACACGGAAGGTACCTCATAATCCTCTTCGAGAAGGACGTTTACGCAATAAATCGCCTGTTGAAGGAGCTGAACGAGGACTACGTGAGGTACTACAACGAGCTGGTGGAGAAGGGGCTGGAGGACATCAGAATACGGGAGATTCTATCGGAGGAGAAAACCCTCCGGAGAAGCATTGAAGAACTCACGGACGAGATCCGCGCGCTCCAGGAGAAGGCTAAGAAGAAGCGGGCGGAGATTGAGGAATCGCGCCGCCTACACGGCCTGGAAGAGCTGGAGGCGGAGATAAAGAGCCTCTCGGCCAGGATACGGAGCGAAGAAACGGAAGTACGCTCGAAGGCCTCGAAGCTCCAAAAGCCCGTTAAGAGGCTGCGCCTGCACGAGGCCATCGCCCAGGAATTCGTCAGGGACAGCTCCGTCGCACTCAGAAAGCCAGAGGAGTTCATATCCCTCGTGAAGAAGATACACCCCGGCCTGGAGGAGAAGTACCGAAAGACCGCGGAGTGGCTCATCGATAACCTCGAGGAGAGGGCGCGGAGGATAGAGGAGGAACGGAAAAAGTTGGCAGAGCTTGAAGAGAGGCGCGACGAAGTTCTAACAGGTGCTAAGGGCATGGAAAAGGAGCTGTGGGAGCTCCAGAGACTCATCGAGGAAAGAGCGACGGAGCTCAAAAAGCTCAGGAGCAAGCTGGAGCACCTCGAGAGGGAGCTGGACGAAGCAATTTCCAGGCTCGAAGCAGCCCTGGGCGAATCGATAGAGCGATAGGTTTATGAATTAGGCTCCCCTAATTCTTTTGGGTGGTGAGCATGTTTAAAGTTGACAGGCTGCGCTTCGGAACGGCTGGAATACCAATCTCAACCCCAAAGCGCTCAACTATAGATGGGATAGTCCACGTGAGAAACCTCGGCCTCGATGCGATGGAGCTTGAATTCGTCCGAGGGGTCAACATCAAGCCCGAGCTGGCCAAGAAGATAAAATACGTCGCCAAAAAGCACGATATCCTGCTGACGGCCCATGCTCCATACTACATTAACCTCAACGCAGCGGAGAAAGCCAAGGTCGAGGCCAGCAAAAAGAGAATAATTCAAAGCGCCGAACGGCTTCACGACGCCGGCGGCTGGAGCGTTGTTTTCCACGCGGGCTACTACCTCAAGCAGGACCCCGCGAAGGTCTACGAGAGGATAAAGGGCGAGATTGAGGACATAGTGAGCAACCTCAAGGACAGGGGCATCGAAGTGTGGGTAAGACCTGAGCTGACCGGAAAGCCAACCCAGTTCGGAAACCTGAGGGAACTCGTGAAGCTCAGCGAGGAGATCGAAATGGTTCTGCCTACGATAGACTTCGCCCACTGCTACGCGAGAAACGTAGGGAAGTTCAACACCGCTGAGGAGTGGCGCGGGATGCTGGCCTTCATGGAGGACCGCCTGGGCAGGGAGGCGCTCGACAACATGCACATCCACATAAGCGGCATAAACTACACCTCGAAGGGCGAGAGGAACCACCTGAACCTCCAGGAGAGCGACATGAACTGGGAAGACCTGCTCAGGGTTCTCAAGGAGTTCAGGGTCAAGGGCGTCGTCATAAGCGAGAGCCCGAACATCGAGGGCGATGCCCTCCTGATGAAGAAGAAATACGAGGAGATAAAGGCCTAATAGGCCTCAACAAGACTCGACTGGCCATACCATCTGTGCTCCTCGACCTCGATGTGCAAATCGAGTGGTTCGAGGGGCCTGACCTCATAGCCTTTTCTCTTACCCCACTTCTCTATCTGCCTGAGGACGACCCTCACACCGAAGCGCGCGAGGGGGTAAAAGGGAATCAGGAACGGGTTTCCCCGCAGGAGCTTGGGTAATCCCCGGATGACCTCCTTCGCCAGGTGTTTCCAGGCGTAATAGAGGTGGAGGAACTGCCCGTAGGTTATCATGTCCTCGATGCGGTAGAACTCCTCGCCCCTCAGAAGGCCCATGGGCACGAAGGCGAGCGGGGTCACCGTGAAGTGGGCCCTTTCGCCGAGATTCTCCTCGAGTTTCCTCTCCATCGTGACAATCAGCCGGGCCGTTTCTATCTCGTAGTCGTCCGTGTCGCCTGGCAATCCCAGAATCGTTGTGTAAGCCGGGAACCAGTAGTTCCTGTTGAAGACGTAGGTTCCGTTGAGCAGAACCCAGGGCCACTCCTCAGGAGAGAACGGCTTCATCTTGTTGTTCATGTACCTGCCGATGAGCTCCGGGGCGGCGGTTTCGAAGCCGACCTGTATGCCGACCCAGTGGTTCGGGCCGGCGTCAACGATGCCCGAGATGGCCTCTATCATATCCGGCGCAGCTAGCGCTGCCGCAACGGTTCCGTGGGTAGGGTTCACGTTTCTTGTGTACTTCCTCGCGGTCTCAAAGAGCTCAACCACGGCATCTACGTTGGGGTAGAAGTTCCTCCTGTCCTCGACCATGTATAGGAAGATGTCCTCGCTGTGCAGCCAGGCGTGGTCTATCCCGGCCCTAACGTTGAGCCATATCTCCCTCTCGATTTTCTCGAGGGGTATGAAGCGCGCAACCCTCAGGTTGGGCTCGCAGAAGCGGCAGCCCCGCCCACAGCCCCGCATGACCTCCACGAGCCCCTTGTAGGATGGGGCCACGATGGTGGGTATCTCCTCTACCCTCGGCCAGCCCCTGATTACTATCGTCTCGTCGGCGCTTCCGGCCTCTATCTCCCTGAAGAGCCTTCCAGCAACATGGTCGGCCTCCCCTATGACGACATGGTCTATCCTCAGCATTTCCCTCTCGTCCTTCCTGAGGTCGAGCTGCCACGCTCCAGGGCCGCCGACAACGAGCTTGAAGTCCAGGTTCTTCTTTTCCCTTACCGCGTTTATCCTCTCGACTAGCTCCCTGAACTTAACGCGGGTGTAGTTCCTCCACTGGCCGCCGTTGGTGAACATCATGCTTACCGGACCGAGGCCGAGGGGGTCCATCTCGTAGAGGGAAACTATCGTCGTGTCCTCACCTATGAACCTCTCTACCTTCCTTGGGTGCGCCACGACTACCTCGTCCCTCCCAAAGCCATTCCTGAGGAGCGCCGCCTCGACCTTCCGGAGGCCGTAGGGCGCTTGGATTAAGATGCCGTCTTCGTCCGGGAGCTGGGTGTCCATTACCCGGAAGACCCACTTGGGGAGTTTGTCGTAGGGCGCACAGCCGAGGAAGTCCAGCAGGGGGACGTCGTGGTACGTGCTCGTCAGGGTCTCATCCAACGTGAAAACAACCCTGGTCATTTCGGTCACCACATACATCTGAAGAAAAAATTGCATATTTAAGAATTTCTATTTTCCAGAAATATCATAGTGTCAATTTAAAATATCCCAATTAATACCTATAAAATAGAGTAACACAGAGCGGAAACCCGGGACGTGCTTCCCAAATCAGAGGTGCCCCTGAGACGGCGATGGCCTCAGGTATGCGTACTTAAGGTAACATTATCTATTTAAAGCACCACGTTAGAACCAATCTTTGGCCTGATATGGGCCCCTACCGGAACATCCCTCGTTACATTGTGACCATTAAATACTAGTATCTGAAGAACAACAGTATTCACGAATGTTCTTAATCATTCATATTGAACGTAAATTGTTTTGTTTGCTGAAAAGACTTATGTACTTTTATTCATAGTTAAAACTGCCTGCTGGGGCAGGGGTGGCACCTATGAGGTTGAGGAAATTGCTCGGAGTTCTCCTGCTCGGGGGACTCCTCTTCGGGTTGGTGTCAGCGTGGAAACCCCGGGTTCCAACAGCGGCATCCTGCAATGAGGTATGGGAGCACGACGTGGATGAGAAGAGCTGGGGCACTTCTAAGTTTGTCTGGGCCGGCGTCCACGCCAAGGTTCTCATTTGCAACGGTAGGTTCGTTCGCATAATCCCGGATCCGAACCACAACCCACCCTCACCTAACCTTGTTGCAGAAGCACAGGGGGTGCAGGTAATAAACAATGAAACTTTCGTGGATGTCAAGAAGTGGGAAAAGGCGTATGCCCACATTGATTACATCGACCCGGAGACGGGAGATCGTACCTATGTACATGCGGAAATCCCCACCTCTGGCCCCGCGGATGAGCGGAGGGTTAGGCCGTGAAGAGAGCTTTCGCGGGCTTCTTCATCCTTTCATTGTTTTTTGTCTCCTATGCAGGCGCTTTTACCCCTCCCCCTTGGTTCAAGAACGGGACGTACGTGACGTACGCGGCGTTCCCCAATGAAAAAACCCGGAGAAACTTCAATACCTTCTTCTACATCCCCGCTCTCCTCCCCCGGGAGAACTGGAACTCCCTTTCCACCGCCGCCAAAAACGGGGGCGAGGAGTGCAGGGGGCTTCGGGAGAAACTGGAAAACTATAGCAACAGTATCTGGGACATCGTTCAATACAACGGTTCTGTCTTCATCACGTTTAACCTCACGGACGTTACGAACTCCTCCGCGGTGGTTCTGGTTACATTAACGCTGGAGAACGCGACTCCGAGCCCCGGATGCTGGGTTGATTCCCTAACGTTCAGAGGAAAGCTTTTTCTGAACATCACCGATGGGTACTACTACCTCAACGGCTCCAAACTAGGAAGGCCTTCCTTCTTTATACTCCCATATAGCCTCCCCGAGAGGAGGAGTCTGCTATACAAAGCATCAATATTGAGAAGGTATGGTTTTACGATAGTGGGCGACCTTAAGGTTAACAACATAACTTTCACCCAGGACAAACTCGTGCACACTTTCGTTAGAACCTTCTACCCACCGCTAGTGAAGATTAGATCAAACTGGTTGCCGATACTCTATCAGAAAAAAGGCTACTTAAGCTCTTCTATCGGTTTTGAATCACTCTACGATTTGAACACAGGAATCGCAATTAATATAGATTCACCCTATCCTGAACTCTACGTAGCCGGGATAATGTTCGTCGCCCCATTCAATTATTGCTCCGCGGAGATGAACGATAAAATCGACTTCTCCAGGGAGTACTGGCCCTACGGGTTCGTTCTTTACGATACCAACATCAAGTTCCCGGAGGAGAGGACTGGGAAAGCCCCAGACACGCCACTGAAGTACTACCTCGTCTTTGGGCTAATCATTTTAACTGCATCGCTCTTGAGGAGGTGGAAGAGGTGAGGTTGAAGGGACTGTTCCTGCTTGGGGTTCTCCTGCTCTCCCTACTGCCCGCCGTCAATGCCAGCAACACCGCATACGGTGTCCTGAGCATAAAGGGAGCGGGAAAAGTCACAATTGATGGGGTGGGCACCTTTACCGCTCCGGTTGCCTTAGTCCTCCCCGCCGGCAACTACACCGTTAGAGTGAAAGGAGACGTTGAGCTCGAGGCGAGAGTCTTCGTGAACCATTCAAAGCTCGTCGAGGTGGAGTTCAGGAAGGGAAACCCGGGGGAGCTCGTTGAGGGCAACCTCACAATCCTCGGCGTTAAAGTGATTTATGACCGGTGGAAGAACTACCCCGTTTACAACTCCACGCCAAGCCTCGGCGTTGGGCGGGGATGCGGGGGCAGCTGGAGCCCCTTTTATTACACGGACAGACCCCTGCCGATGACCCTGGAGGACGTTGGGGACACCATTGCAAAGCTCACGATCAATAACACTATAACACCATGTTACTTAATGAGTGGCATCCAAGACATAAATGGAAAGCTGGAGTACATCTTTTATACGATTGTAGGCCCCTTTGGAACATCAGGAATCGCCCTTAAGAACACAAGCTTTCTGGCTCCCCTTTCGTCCGTTGAAGTGGTCTCGGACGTAGAATACGTCGGGGGCTACCTCTACAACGTCAGCGCGGCCTCGATGACGACCCCGTTTACCGTAATCCTGCCGGTGATTCCCCGCGATGTGTACAACGTCACGGGGACGAGTACGGACGGGGACGTCATAAGAATAGAGCACATTCCAAGGATTGACACCTACAACCTGAGCGTCGGCGTCAACCACACCCTCGTGACGGCGGCTATAAGGCTCAAACCTGAGAAGAAGTACAAAATAAGCTACAGTCTCAAGCGCGCCCGTGACCTGGTGCGCGTTACCGAGGAGAAAGTAGAACTCCACCGAATAACGGTTAGAACGGATCCGGAGGGAGCATCGCTCGTCATCAGCGGCACCGTCCTCGTCAGGGGCACTTCCCCAGGCACCTTCTACCTGCCCCCCGGGAGCTACACTGTAACGGCATTTCTCAACGACAGCGGTGCCGTAGAGAGCTTCAGCGTCCCGGAGAGGGAAGGGATTAACCTCACGCTTAAGCCCCTCCCCGCGACTCTCGTCCTCAACGTCACCCCCGAGAATGCCTCCGTGGCCATCGACGGCGAACAGGTCAAGAACACGAGCGTGACGCTTTCACCCGGCGAGCACCAGGTTCTGGTCTCGGCCAATGGCTACGTCGCGGAGAACTTCAGCGTACTCCTCACCCCAAACGAGTCCAGAACTATAAAGGTGGCCCTAAAGCGCCTCCCAGTTCTGGTTGTTGACACAGAGCCGGCTGGGGCAAGGGTTAGCGTCACGAATCAGACCTGCGCCAGTCCCTGCAGGCTAACCCTAACTCCCGGCCACTACGTTGTCACCGCGTCGCTGGAGGGCTACGAGAACGCGAGTGCTGGAGTTTACCTGAAAGCCGGGGAGAATGTCAGCGTAACGCTGACCCTCGAAAAAATCAAGCAAGGGAGAACAACGAGCAGTGTGCCTGCGATTACTCCAACATCCCCAACTTCAAGTGATCAATCCTCCTCCAGCGCTTCACCGCTGGACACCGACAAGGGAGTGGAGCTCAAGCTCCTCGTTCTCGCCTTAGTCGTTGGGATTACCCTAATCCTGCTCAGGCGGAGGTGGAGAAAGTGAAGAGGCTACTTTTGATCGGCATCCTTCTCGGGGCACTCCTGCCCCTGAGTGCCGGCGCTCAAACCCCCACCTACGGCATGCTGACCATCACCGGAGACATTGAAGAGGTCAGCGTCCAGGGAATCGGGGTCTACCCTACCCCGGTAACCCTTGTCCTTCCTGTAGGCAACTACACGGTAAGGGCCGGGAGTCAGATAGAGCTCGAGGCCAGGGTTTTCCTGAACGCCTCAAAGCTCGTCGAGGTGGAGTTCAGGAAGGGAAACCCGGGGGAGCTCGTTGAGGGCAACCTCACAATCCTCGGCGTTAAAGTGACGTACGACTGGTTGAAGAACTACCCAAAATACAGCTCTCCCCTGAGCCTCGGGCTCCCAGGGGGGTGTGGATGGGGATGGAGCCCCTTTTATTACACGAACAGACCCCTGCCGATGACCCTGGTGGACGTTGGCGACAGGGCCGCAAAGCTCTTCCTCAACGGTACTGTGGTGTCCTCCAGCTACATCATCGTGGGGCCGTTCGGCGTTTTCTCCACGTCCGTGAAGAGCGCGAGTTTCATCGTGCCCCTCTCGGAGGTTAGGGTCACGGCGGACGTAGAATACGTCGAGGGCTACCTCTACAACGTCAGCTCCGCCTCGATGGTAACCCCCTTCACCCTAATCCTGCCGGTGGTTCCTCACGATGTGTACGACGTCACCGGAACGACTACTGATGGAGACGTTATCCGGATAAATCATATTCCGAAGGTCGACACCTACAACCTGAGCGTCGGCGTCAACCACACCCTCGTGACGGCCGTGGTGAGGCTCAGACCCGGGAAGAGGTACGGCATCTCCTACAGCCTCAGGACCGCCCTGGGGCTCATCAGGGTGAGGGAGGAGAGCGTCGCGCTCTACCGGGTTAGCGTAAACACCACCCCAAGGGCCA
>NZ_LLYW01000021.1 GCF_001484195.1 Thermococcus celericrescens | reverse complement strand
TCGGGGAATTCTTGAAGGAGTTTTCTGGCGGTTTTGCCCTTCAGGTGGTTCACTATTTGGGCCGGCGAGAGGTTTGGCTTTGCCTGGAGGAAAACGTGAACGTGGTCTGGCATTACTTCGAGTGCAATGACCTCACACCCGATTTCTTGGGAGTATTCCTTGAGCATTTCTTTGAGCCTTTCAGCGACTTTTCCAACGAGAATGTCCCTCCCGTATTTTGGTATCCAGACAAAGTGATAGGTTAAGAAGTGTTTTGCATGTCTTGTCCTCTTGATTCTCGGTGATTCAGGCTTCATTGTGAACCCCTTAATGTATGGTGTGTTTTATTGCTTAAATGTTTTTCGCTTTCCTGCCCTCAGGCTGGTCTTTCGATTACTGCATCCCCGCCCTAAAGAGCGAGGCTTTCAAAAGAAAAAAGTAAACACCTACACAAAAGTGTTAATAACCTTCCGGAAGAGTCTTATGGAGGGGATACTCGTGAACAAGGCACTGGTAATCATGGCGGTCATCACTGTAGCCCTAGTGGCCTACGCGTTCCACACTGCCCAGATACCACCCGCAAGTATAGAGTACAAAGAGGTATTTTACGTTGACAATCAAAGCGTCACATTCGTAACGAAGGACGGCGTCGGATTGTTCACCATGAGAATAGAGCCTCACGTGGACTCCTTTGAGCTGAAGATAGCGTTTCCCAAGGGAACCTCATACCTAGTGCGCTACGGAGATATGAGCTACAGGGGCAGCGACGAATTCAGAATCCAGGTCGAGAAGGACAGCCTCCCCGGTGAAGTTTACGTCCAGTTCCAGCTCCCACCGGAGCTTACCAAGGAGATAGTTTACCAGAAGGGCCAGGCCGAAATACTGATAACCGGCGACAAGATACCCATGTGGCATGCGGAGGACGTCATATACATCAAGTACCGCAAGGAGAGCAAGTCTTGAGCCTTGAAATTGCCTCCTCTTCTCCCATTATCCTGAGGGTCAGCCCGAGCTCCTCAGCGTACCCCCGAACCCATCCAGGGTTGCCGCGGAAGGGTGTGACAACCCAGAGCTCCGGGAAACCCGCTCGGTGGGCCTTAACCACATCGTAGAGAACCCTTTGGGGAAACCACTTGAAGGAGGCCTCAAGCTCTATCGCGAGGAGCTTTCGCTCATCCCGCAGAATCGCGATGTCTATCCTCGTGCCGTCGGGCGTTCGGTATTCCAGAACCGCATTCAAGCCGAGCTCATCGGCGAGCGCGACGATCTCTCTCGTGAGGGTTTTGACCTTGATGCAAATCACTCCCCTAATGGAAGAAGGGAAGAAAGAACGGGGGCTCAGCCGAGCCTTCTCTTAACCTCCTCTATCGCCTCCTCCGCCTTCAGCGGGTTCTTCACCCTGCCCTGGGCGAGCTCCTTCCTTCCGCCACCGCCGCCGCCGGCGACCGAGGTTACTGCCCTGGCCAGCTCCCCGGCCTTTACGTCCAGGCCGTCGCCAACGGCAACGACGAAGTGGCCCTCCCTGCTGATGAGGACGACGACGCGCTTCTCCTTCCTGAGCTTGTTGGCGGCCTCGCGGAGGTCGTCCATCGCGCCCTCAACGACGGCTCCGATGAACTCAACCTCCCCAACTTCTCGACCTTCCCCTCGAGCTCGTAGACGAGGAGCTTGGCCAGCTCCTTCCTGAGCTTCTCGACCTCCTTTCTCGCCTCCTTCCACTCGCTGAAGAAGCGCTCGGCCGTCTCCGGCACCTTCTCGGGCGGGACGCGGAAGGTCTCGGCGGTTCTCTTGAGAAGCCTCTCGGTCTCCTGCATCCAGTCAACCGCGGCCTCTCCGGCGGCGAAGATTATCCTCTCAACACCGTCCTGTATACGCTCGGTTCTCAGAATCTTGATCGGACCGATTAGACCAGTGTTGGGCAGGTGCGTTCCACCGCAGGCCTGGACGTCCCAGTCCTCAATCTTGAGCACCCTGATGACCCTTCCAGGAACGACACCGCCCTGGTAGAGGCGGAAGCCGTACTTCATCTCGGCCTCGGTCCTCGGAAGCCACTCCCAGGTCACCTTCCTGTTCTCCATGACGGCCCTGTTGGCGAGCCTCTCAATCTCCCTGAGCTCATCCTCACTTATGCGCTTGTAGTGGCTTATGTCCAGCCTGGCCCAGTCAGTGTGGAGCTGTGAACCGGCCTGCCAGACGTGCTTTCCGAGAACCCTTACGAGGGCACCCATGAGGACGTGGGTTCCAGTGTGGTGGCGCATGTGCTGGATTCTCCTGTCCCAGTCGATCCTTCCGTGAACCTTCGCGCCGGGCCTGAAGAGCTCCGGCCTCTCGACCCTGTGGAGGATAACCTTGCCTATCTTCTGAACGTCCGTGACCTCGACCTTCTCCCCCTCAACTTCGAGCTCACCGAGGTCGCATGGCTGACCGCCGCCCTCCGGATAGAAGGCGGTCTGGTTGAGCACCACCCAGTCGTCTATGACATTGAGAACCTCGGCATCGAACTCCCTCATGAATGGATCCTCGTAGTAGAGCGTCCTCGTGTCAGGGAGATCCTTGACCAGTTCGAAGTCAACGGCGTATTCAGCGGCGGCCTTCTTCTCTGCCCTCTCCGCTTCCTTAGCGACCAGCGTGTAGAAGTTGTCAGGGATCTCGACCCTGATTCCCTCCTTCTGCGCCACCTCCGCGACGATCTCCGGCGTCAGTCCGTGGCTCTCGTAGAACAGGAGGAGCCTTTCGAGCGGAATTTCATCCCTGCCGGCCTTCTTGAGCTTGGCCACCTCTCGCTTCACGAGGTCGCTTCCGCGCCTGAGGGTCTCCTGGTAGCGCCTCTCCTCGACGTTGACGATGTCGAGAATGACGTCCTCCATCTCCTTGAACTCGGGATAGGTCGGCGAGAGCTCCCTGATGTGCATGGCCACTATCTCCGCCAGCGGGACCTCGAGGCCGAGCTCACGGAGGTGCCTTATGCTCTTCCTTATCAGGAGCCTCGCGAGGTAGCCCGCCTTGACGTTGGACGGGATAACGCCGTCGGCGAGCATGAAGGTTAAAGCCTTGGTGTGGTCGGCCACGGCGTATATCAGCTCGTAGGGCCTCACAGCCTTTGTAAGCTCCTCAACGCTGATTCCGACGCGTTTGGCCACCTGCTCGCGGAGGTACCTCAGGTCGCCCATGTCCTCGATGTCGAACATACCCGCCAGGCGGGAGTTCTCCATGAGGATGCGCTCATCTATCTTCTCCACACCCGCCATCCTCTTCAGGGGCTCGACGACGTAGCCGAGGACGGCGTCGTAGGCGGTAGGCGTCCCGTGGCTCATCCAGACGAGCCTCTCAAGGCCGTAGCCGGTGTCAACGACCCTCGTCTCCATCGGGACGTAGTAGTCGCCCTTGATCTCCACAACCTGAGCCGGGTCGGCGTCCTTTGGCGCCTTCTTGTACTGCATGAAAACCAGGGTGGCAACCTCAAGACCGCGGTAGAGCACCTCGAAGGCCGGGCCCGCGTTTCCTCCGCCGGCCCAGGGGTTCTCCTTGAAGGTTATGTCCTCACCCTTCATCCCGAGCTCCTTGGTAAAGAACTCGAAGGCCAGCTCCACCGTCTCGTCCATCCAGTAAACCGGCTTGTCCGGGTAGTTAAAGGCGTGGTGCGCCATCATCTCAAATATCGTGAAATGCCTGCCCGTGATTCCGACGTTGTCTATGTCGGTGAAGCGAATCGACGGCTGGCTTATCGTGAGGGGGTTGGCCGGCGGGTCCGCTTCACCGCTTATGACCCATGGCTGGAAGTCCATGATCGAAGCCCCGACGAGGAGAACGTCATCGCGCCAGCGGGGGAGAACCGGGAAGCGCTTTACCCTCCCGTGGCCCTTTCTCTCAAAGAAGCTCAGGAACGCCTCCCTCATTTCCTCCAGGCTGTACTTCTTCGGGATTCCGGGCTTTCCGATGAAGGAGTACTCGTCACACGGCGGGTCACCGCAGGTCTTCCTGTCCGGATCGAGCGTCCAGAAGAACTTGCCACACTTGGGGCACTGCTTCCTTATCCACCCCTCTTCCTTAAACATCCTCGTGGTCATATCCATGCTCATTAGCCTCACCTCTTAAACTGAAGTAGAAAATGAAGTTGGGCTATTAAGGTTTTCCTCAGTCCTTCGAATCGGGACCGAGGTCCACATCCACGTCCTCAAACCTCTCCTCGTCGATGTATATTACCGGAATCTTAAGCTTCCGGAGAAACTCCACCAATCGTTTCTCGCGCCGCTCCATCATCTCAATCCTGTGCCTCAAGCTTGCGTTCTCTATGGCGAGCCTGTTGGCCTCGTCCACCTTGAGGTTCAGCTGCATTCTCAGCTCTATAAGCTCCTCCTCCAGCTCCCGGAGCGAGCGCTCCAGCCGGTCGATTTCCTCCAGGTACTCCCGACAGAGGCGTTCCTTATCATCTCGGTCAGCCCCGCGAAACCTCCTCACCGATCAGGGGGCTCCAGACTCATCATCCCATCAGTCACTCTTTCATCCCCATTCTTAACTTTATCCTCTAAGAGCCTTTGCCTCAAGAGCTCCTCCCTTTTCAAGTCAATACTTTCTAGAAGTTCTAGCTCTATCATCAAGGCCCTTTCAAGAAGCTTGCTCAAGTTTATGCCCCTCTCCTTTGCCTTTTGGTGAAGCTCCCTAGAGATAAGTACAGTTGTCCTAACTTTTCTAACCATGATAACCACCCAGTATGCATATTAATGCATACCTGTATATAATATTTCTCTACTAGACTAGATTAATTTACTCTTGGGATGACAAAATGGACTAGCATCATACCCCAGAAACAGATGGTAGTGGTAAATTCAATAACTCTCTCCAAATTTCATTATTCCACACAATTATCCAGTGTTCCTCCAGAATTTTCTCATGTTTTTTATAGTCTGGAATCAGTGAACTAACAATAAGCCAGAATTTTTTAGTGTGTTTTTTCTCAATTAAGTGGACAAGCTCATGAAGAACAGCATATTTCATGGTATCCTCTGGAAGGGATAGAAGGGCTAGATTAAAGTTAAGATTGTTTTTATGAGAACAGCTACCCCACTTACTCCTGTGCTTCTTTATTGAGACTCTGTTGTATTTAACCCCTAAAAGTCTTGAATATTGGGTTAGAACTTCATTCAGCCTATTTCTGAGTAGTTTTCTAAGCTCCTTTTCAAGAAGGCTAATCTCCTGTCCCTTCCTAGATTCAGGGACAGATAAAATGACCTTGTGGTTTAGAATGGTCAACTTGCTACTTTGACCAGTATGGTACCTGACATATAATCTAACTGGTTTCCCAAAGAGATAAAAGTTCTCACTCAATGCAACTTTTTGATACTGTTCTATTTGTGAGAGTTGTTGGAGAATCCATTCTCTCTTTTTGGATAATAGTTGCTCCACATCATATCCTGCAGGAACCACAACCCTCACAATACCATCAGGTCTAATTATTATCCTAGCTAACTTGACATCTCTAACTTCAATTAAAAGTGGGATATCTGAGTAAAAGCCTATGCTCACTTCCAACCCTCATCAAAGTTCTCTACCAACAGCTCAAAGAACTCATGGTGAATAGTATCTAGTGTCCTTTCAAGCTCACTAGGTTCTAAGTTTCTCTCAGCTAATTTAACCAGCAAGAACAATCTGACACTCTGTTCAACCTCAGCTCTGGCACTCTCCCTAGTAGTCCAACCACTGAACATTTTGTCTTTAAGTTCCTCTTTCAGTTCAAGTACATACTTCCTTGCTGTCTGTTTATCAACACCTAGTTTTTCATGAAGGAATGACATCAGAAGAAACTCCTCAGAACTAAGACCATATTTCAGGGGCTCTTTCTCAATCTCAATGACTTCCTGGGCTAGTTCATGAAGTTGCTTGCTGAATTCCTGTATTTTCTCAGCATTTTCATAGATTCTTTTTATCAACTTCTCAATTCTTTCAGATAACTTTTGATATGCAGGGCCTTTGTTTTTGTTTCTCTCAGACCATTTCTTTAATACCACTGTGAGGTCAATAAGTTTTGAGTCATTAGCTTCCCCTTTCTTAACCTTTGATGACAGCTTCTCCAGGTAGTCAACATCAAATTTAATTACTGGGAATTTGTCTTCAATTTCCTTGGCTTCCACACTCCTCTCAATTATTTTCTCAGTTTTCTTATAATAATCTCTGAACTTCCTACCCTTCTTACCCTTGTATTTTCTTACATAGGCCTTGTAAATGGCAGTTATTTTCTTGTAAGTGTCAAGATATGGTGCCAAAAATGGGTCTGGAGAAATGAACTCAAACAATTTTGCAAGTTGCTGGTATTTCTCCTCAAAGAACTTGGCCCTAGCCGGGTCTCTCAGATAATTAATGACAAAGTAATCAAGGGTGTTTTTATTAACTTGGTTAACACCACCCAAAAATTCCACAAGTTCATTATATATGTTCTTGAAGCCCTCTTTTAGTGAGTCATAATTGTATGCCACACCTTTGATGTCCTCTTGGTAAAAATTAAGAACCTCCTTCAGGTTCTCAAACACCCCACTATAATCAACCACTAATCCAAACTCCTTTCCAGGTGCAGGCCTGTTTACTCTAGCAATGGCCTGTAATAAATTGTGGTCTCTCAAGTATTTGTCTAAATACATGACCTGATTTACTGGAGCATCAAACCCTGTTAGTAGCATGTTTGTTACAATGAGGAGCTTAGGGGTGTCTCCATGCCTAAACTTCTCAACAATTTCTTCAATCTTCTCCTTGCTCTTATGATATTTCCTCAGTTCTTGTGGGTCATCATCCCTTGGTGAAAACACCACCTCACTCCACTCTGGGGGAAGATACTTATCCAGCTCCTCTTTGTAATAAGCACAAGCCCATCTATTTACTGCAACTACTTGCCCTTTGAATCCCAATGGTTCTATGTATTTTTGGTAGTGCTCTGCAATATCCTTAGCAACAAGCTCAATCCTTTTCCTGAGCTTAAGTAGGAGCTTCCTGTCAACTTTCTTTTGGAGTTTCTTCTTTGTCTCTTCATCTAGCATCCAGAACTCTGATTCAAATAACTTGTCAGCTAACTCCTTGTCCACCTTATATTTGACTCCCTTATACTGGTAATAAATTGGGACTGTAAACCCATCCCTTATTGACTCCTCAATAGAATACCTGTCCAAATATAATTCCCCTGGAGGGTTGAATTTTTCAAAGGTGTTCCTCTCATCCTTTGCTATTGGTGTACCAGTAAAACCAAAGATGAATGCATTGGAAAGCATGGCCCTCATGTTTATAGCCAACACACCATACTGGCTCCTGTGGCTCTCATCAGTTAGAATTATAACATTCTGCCTCTTGTTTACTGGGTGGTTTCCACTCTTCAAGGCTTCAAACATCTCTCTGTATCTCCTTGTTCTCTCCTTATCCTCTGATTCTCTAGGCTCTTGGAACTTCTGAACAGTAGTTAGTATTATGCCTCTCTCATCATTGTATAGCATCTCAATTAATTTTGGTATTGAGGAGGCTCTCTTAACATTGAACTTGTGCTTTTGGAATGTCTCAAACATTTGTTGTTCCAAATTATCTCTGTCAACCACTATGACAATGGTTGGATTGTCAAGCTCTTCTGTTCTGTATAGTTTCCAAGCTGTGAAAAACATGGTCAAACTTTTTCCTGAACCTTGGGTGTGCCATATAAGTCCAGTCTTTTTGTTGTCCTCACCAAGATAAGTCCTGAGAATCCTGTCATGGATTTTATTTGTTGCTCTGAACTGCATGTACCTAGATATAATCTTTACAAGCTTATTTTTCTCATGCCTAAAGAATATGAAATTTCTAATTAGGTCAATCAGATTCTCCTTTGACAGCATACCATATGCAGTCACTTTAATGGGGTCTTCATAATAAGTCACATCAAGCTTGTGAGGATAGGGGTCTTTCCATCTTCCCCACATGTCCAAGGGGGCATCTGAAAAGGTTGGAGCATAAAGAACCTCAGTCCAATCTGAGATGATGTTGAATTGATTAAAAACAAACAGCTTGGGAACAGCAGATTCATAATCTTTTATCTGCTGGTATGCAACTTCAAGGGTTTCACTTTCAGTAGTAGGGCTTTTGACCTCAATCACCACAACTGGAATTCCATTAATGAACAGAACAATGTCTGGCCTTCTCCTATTCTCACCCTCTTTAATATAGAACTGTCTAGTTACCAAGAACTCATTATTCCCAAGATTCTCATAATCAATTAACCATATTGTTCTGTGGAACTTTGAACCTTTGGGTTTGAAAGAAAGACCATTCTTCAAAATCTCCAGAAACTCCCTGTTCCCTTCTATAGTGTGGGGGAGATACTCCAGCTTTTTAATTATCTGCTCGGCATCTTCCTCAGATATCTTCCCAGCATTTATCCTAAGGAGGGCCCTCATTAGTCTGTCTTTAAGAAGAGCTGAGTTGTAGTCCCTCTCCTTCTTTAATTCTGAAGGAGGCACATACTCCCAGCCGAGTTCCTTGGACATGATATTGATAAATGGATACTCAGATATCCTCTCTTCAGGAGTTGACATCCTCCCCTCCCCCACCTATAAGTTCTTGCACTTTGTTTAAAATAAGCATCCTCCTCCTTTCCAGGAACTTCTCATAATTGTTCTCTTTCATAGCATCAATGCACCCAGAATCAATAAAGTGAGGCTTGAGAACCTCCTCCAAATCACCAGGAATCCATTTAATGTACTCTTTTGGTGATGTTGCTGAAATCTTCCTGTTGGTTTCATCAGTGATGAGGGTTCTATTAAGTATGATATTAATCTTGGATTTGTCTTTGTCTCCAAAACCTTGCCTCCTTAGGAAGGCCTGGGGGAATATATGGTGGTCTTCTAGGTTATGGAATTCTATGGCATCAACTTGGAGAAAGTCCCTTGCATGGTTCAATGCAATTAAGTTCATAATGCCTCTGTAAATTGCACTTCCACTTCTTGAGACTGTGTGTAAGTTTAGTGAGGTAATTCTAGTCCTTGCCTCAGTAATCATTGAGGGTAGGAATTCAGGCTCTTTGAAAGCCTTTATTAACTCTAGTGTATCACTCAAAGACTTAGACTCAACAGCACTGCTGTACCTCTCAGTGAATACTGAACTCCAGTACCACTGCTTTATTAGTGTGTAAGCCTTACTCTTTTCTATTGGTGATAGCTCTTTAGTACCCTCCACATAGTAGAGGAGTGTTGCCAAAACTGGGAGCATGGGTTTGTAAGGAACCCACTTTGGCAGGAATGCCCCAAACCCATCTTGATTGGTACTCATAACTCTCTCAATGGCTCTGTCAAAATACCTTGCCATAATCCACCAATCTGACTCAAAATCCACTGGTGACAAATTAATTAAAGACCTATTTTTAACATCACTAATCTCCTTCTCACCCTTGTCCTTATCCCTGTCCCTGAGCACTCTCATAAGGCCTAGTGCCCTGAGTAGCAACACTTTAAAGAGGTCTGGGTTGTCCTCAGACAACTTTCTGATACCCTCAAATGAATCAACAGTGTCCTGCCATATTTTATGAAGGTCAATATCATCTTTATATAGTCTGGCAGTCAAGAGGTCAAAGACTGATAACCTAACTCCAGTGCTGTTCATCTTCTCAAATATTGTGCAGACTTCACCAAGTTTTTGTTTATTGTCTGGTTCAATTTTTGGCAAGTAAAGGACTGGAACCTTGAACTCTAGGAGATTGTTAATGTACTTCTCCCAGCGGTCTGCCTCTGCCTTAAGTTGCCTCTTGTACTCTTGAGTCAGTTCTCTACCCTGTTTAAAGCTAACATCTTCACCAATGTTCTCCTCTATGTATTTGTCAACATGATACTCTATGAATTCCTCTACCCAATCTTCCCACTTTTCTTTGTTAGAAAGCTCTGTGAATGGAACTATCTTGTGCTCAAACTGATAGTTTTTGTCCAAGTACTTCCTAGCATCATCTTCATTCACACTGAACACAGCATCCTCAACATTACCCTTTCCCAATTCTTCAAGCCTCAAGAAGAAGAAGAGGTATCTCCTGCTGGTGTACTTTGGGGTGACAACTTCTTTTGGTGGTGCATAGAACACATAGTGGAGTGATGTTATCCTCTGCTGGCCATCAAGAATCATGGCCTCTGGTTCTGCAATATAATTACCATTTCCATCAACTGGCAAACTGACACCCTGGATTGGCCTCCACTTAAATGGTGGTTGGGTAGGGTCTGTTCTAAGGAAGAGGAATGTGCCCACAAAGTAGCCATTGAGGAGTGAAACCAATAAATCCTTAATGTCCTGCCTTGACCATACAAAGTCTCTTTGGAACTGGGGAAGGACTAATTTACCATCTTCAGCCTGTTTCAATATCTCAAGCAAATTATCCATCTTTGGGTCAAGCTTATCCACTTTCCTCACCCACCTTAACCCTCACTTTTCCAGTGAGAAGTTTGTCCATCATCCCCTGCTTGAGTTTCTCAAGCTCTTCTTTTGTCTTCATTTCAGCCTCAATCTTATTGTCAATGGTCATGAGAATCTGGGCTATTTTCTTTTGTTCTTCTAGAGGAGGCAGTGGTACTAGGAATTTCTTCAGATTGGTTGCATTAATATTGGCTTGGCTTACTCCCCTAGTTGCAATTTGCCTCAGTCTGTCCTGAGACAGTATCAGGTAATATGTCAAAAAAGCTGAGTCAATAATATCTTCTTTGGGTCTAAGTCTTATGAGATAGGAGGCAAAAACATAGTCCCCCTCAAGCATGAAAATCCCTGTCTTGCCCACAAGCTCATAACTATTTGTCCTATTGACCAAGACATCTCCCTTTTCTAGTTTAAATTTATTGAATGTTTCTTCATCTAAGTCTACATATTTTAGGTTTACAGGCATGACTTTCCCATTGATTATACTATCCATCTTGACAATAGGGTACTGGCCTTCATCATACATCTTTATTGAGAGCCCATACTGAGCAAATTCAATTATGTCCCCAATCTTAACAACATCCCACTCAGCAGGAATTTGCCCTAAGGGACTTGGTTTGAACCTTGTATGTCCAATCCCCTCAGTGAACAGCCTCTGCATTAAGGCATTCTTGAGTTGCTGGTAATGGTGAATTAAGGCATCAGTTTTCTCAATGGCCTTGTCAATTGTGGATAGTATTTCAGCTATTTTCTTCTGCTCTGGGAGTGGTGGGAGAGGGACATAAAGTTCTTGTAAATGCTTTTTTGGAATTCCTTTTATTGTGGTACCTCTTGAAAATAATTCAAAAAGCATGAGTACCCTTGGCAAATGGAGGTACCACACTAAAAAGAAGGGGTCTATCTTAGATGTATCAATTATTACTCCAGTTAAATCTTGATTAATTGCTACATCTATCAGGTTTACTGCAGAGTTTCCAATTCCTACTCTTGTAGCTATTATTACATTACCCTTTGGGACAACTTTTGTAGAACTATTTTCTAATCCTTTCTTTGTTATATGCTGTTTAATTGAGGATTCATCAATATAGTACTTTGTTATATGAACACTTCTAATCCAAGGTATATCACCACCCCAATATTCAGGATTCTTAGTGGAAGGAGTACCCCCACTAATGAAGGTCTCTGCTATGTCTTTCAATTTAACAACTTTCCACTCTTTGGGTACCTCCCCAAGTAGAGCCCTAAATTTGTCCAACATATCACTCATGCAGTTTCACCCTGTGGCTTTGTCCTTAACCATACATCAAGGGGGAGTTGCTTAAGTTCCCTCACTCCACCTTTTACCTCATAAAACCTAACCACTCCACTCCTCCTACTAACAGTTGCCATGTACTTTCTTTGACAAATTTCTATGAACTGCTTCAGGCCTTTTTTGTCCTCAATCTTAATCCTGATATGGTCATCATCTTCAGTTACCTTAAGGTTTGGTCTCTCCTTTGCACTAAGAACATCCAGCTGGTCTAGCAAGTCATTGACAAAATTTTTGTACCTTTCTGAACCTGTGTCAACTCCATCATCTGTTATGAAGCTGAAAAACTTGCTCTTCTGTAGTTGGGTTAGTGTCCTAAATATTGTAACTGTACTGAGAGCATATTTCATGACCTTCCCCTCATTTTCAAACTCAATGAATCCAGAACCCTTGAGTTTTGACATTGTTTCTTGGGTGATTTGTTTGTAGTGCTCATAGTACTTGAAGAATGATTCAAAATACCTGGTGTTCAACACCAGTAACCACCCATCATTATCACTATCTGGGAACTCAAAATAAATTGAATCAATGGCCAATGGAATAGAAGTGTAATCATCAGTTGCTAGTGACAGTTGTTTTCTAAACAGCCCCACCATGATGCTGTTCTTCTTGAGTATGAATGACCTCCTATTTTTCACAAAGAATGCCACTCTACCCCCATCTTTAAACTGTATATCAAGAACATACCCCACAATAGACTTTACACCTTTAGCTGATGTTGATGATTTGGAACCCCCTTGTCTTATTTGGTTCCATATCACCTCAAATCCTGGGATATGTTGTGGTTCAATATACCTGACAACCCCACCTGAAAATGGTCTGTTATAATCAAAGAAGTTAGTGAAGTCAGTGTCATCTTTTGATATCTTGTTAATGACCCTCAAGAATTTTTGGTTAAACAGCTTTACAATCTTTCTTCTGTAACTGGTGGGAAGAATCAGGTTATGGGTCCTGAACCAAGTTCTGGGGTCTTTTGCCTTCTTGCCAGTACTCTCCACAAGGTACACATCAACTGTCATATCTGCAACTTCATTAATCTTTGAATGAAACTTCTTCAGGGTTATAATTGTTTGACCCCTTGCAAGAACCCTACTCTTTTCAGGCTCATCCATCAGTCTTCAACCTCCAGGAAGATGTTACCTGACAGACTTGACACACAAATTTTCTCTGGATTAGTTTTATCTGCAATTAGTATTTTATCTTTTCTGGTTATTAATAATACCCAATGACCTGATTCCCTGTTCTTTACCCTGAACATATTATACCCTAATGCACCCAGCACTGGATTGGCATAGATGAGGTTTGCCCTAAGGTAAAAAGTAAACACCATGAGCATGAACACCAGAAATGTCAAAATATTTCTCATTCCCTGGTCTTTTGGAATAAAGGACATCATGGAGACAACATAAGTAACCAGGTATTCAAAGTACACATGATTCATATCTTGATATTCATCAACTACAATAAAGTTATCACAAATCCTCTCACCCTTACCAACATTTAGTTTCTGCCTTGCCACTCTTAAAAAGAGAAGTAGTGATAGCAGTGAAAATATACTGAGCAAACCAAAAAATATTGTGTGAAATCCTTTTGGCCCATCATATGTCTGAATTAGCAGTATAACCCATAGGGGGATGTATGAGCTAAGGAAGAGCCACAGCCTAGTGAGTAGTGTTGGTTTCTCTTCCATCTCAATACCACCTTTAGGGTATTGCACTAAATAAATGCTCCCACACCCATGTCATAAGTATCACTAAGCCACATGTACCAGTACCATAAAGCAATTTAGCCCAGTCATAAAATGTAGAATGCATGCTAAACTCCTCTTCATAAGACCACCATGCAAGCCCTCCAAAAATAAGACCTAAGTTCATGTAGAACCTGACCCACATGGAATCCCATCCCATGGCCAGAAAATGCAGATTTATAGCAATAGCATTCAGGAATATCACAGGCCTTGGAGTGTAATACTCTTCAACTTCAGCACCCACCCACAACATAGCTAGAGGGCCTATCAATTCTACAACTGGATGAGGGATGTATGTTATAAATGCCCTTGAGGACAGCAAGCTCACCACAAAGCTGACTGCCCCAATAATTCCCCACACTATGAATGCAATGAAAGAGGCAAGGTAATTAATGAAGGAAAAAATGATATTCAAAATCTCCATCAAATCACCTGGAGCTCCTTAAGGTACTCCTCTATCTTTGCCTTAAGGGAACCCCTCTCATCTTCAAGAGTTTCAATTTTACTCCATACTTCCCCTATATCAACTTCATCCCTTTCAATTATGGGTGTCACATACAGGGTGACATTTAAGTTGTAGTCATTCTCCCTTACTTCCTCCAAGCTGACAACTCTTGCATAACCATCAATGTTTTTGAAGTCATTGTATGCATCCACAATCTTATCAATGTCTTGAGGCCTAAGTTTGTTCTGTCTCTTGCCTTCTTCATAGTCCTGGCTGGCATTAATGAAAAGTATCTTACCCTTCCTATTATCAGGCTTGTTCTTCCTGAATATTATCAGGACACCAGGAGCCCCTGTATTATAAAACAGCTTTTCAGGGAGTGCAATTATAGTATCTATCCAGTCCTTTTCCACAATCTTTGCCCTAATGTCTTTCTCTTTCCCTCCTCTGAAGAGGGCACCATTGTCAATTACTACCCCTACCCTCCCTGTGTCATCTCTTGCACTTGCAAGCATATGCT
The DNA here is from genome assembly GCF_001484195.1 of Thermococcus celericrescens. Classification (NCBI taxonomy): domain Archaea; kingdom Methanobacteriati; phylum Methanobacteriota; class Thermococci; order Thermococcales; family Thermococcaceae; genus Thermococcus; species Thermococcus celericrescens. The sequence goes on along the minus strand of NZ_LLYW01000021.1, from coordinate 21,167 downwards.
GAATCCACAGCCAGTCAGCTGAGGTTCCTAAGGGGGGTATTCCAAAGGGAAATCTATCCCCACTGAATGGAGCTCTCTTGATGTTCTCTTCAAGGCCTTTCAGATTCTTGTCATTCCAAGGGGGGTTTGCAAGAACCACATCAAATTTCTTTAGCCTTCCACCCTCTGTGAAATGGGGACTGAGGAAAGTATCACCTTGCCTTATGTCAGCATTCTTAATGTCATGAACCACCATGTTAACTCTGGCTATCACATAGGTCATGTCATTGAGTTCCTGTCCATAGAATTTGGTCTTCTTTAGGTCACCACCATTCTCTTTTATGTGGTAGTATGCAGTTATCAACATACCACCAGTTCCACATGCTGGGTCATAAACCTCTTCATAATCCTTAGGGTCAAGGATTCTGACAAGAACTTTCACAACCTCTTTGGGGGTGAAAAATTCTCCACCCTTCTTCCCACTTGTGAGAGCAAACTGCTCAACAAGATACTCATAAGCCTCTCCAAGGAGGTCAGGGCTGACATTTTTTCCAATTCTATATCTATCAAAGTGGTCAATTAGTTGCTTTAACTTCTGGTCTGGGAGAACATCCTTTCTATTAAAGTCTACTCTAGTCAAAAGCCCCCTTAGGCTCTCATTATGTTCTTCAATCTTCATGAGGACCTCATTTAGTTTCTCCCCAATGTTTACAGGAGTGTTCTTGACTCTCTCCCAAAGGCAATCTTCTGGTATCTGATACTTATGCCAACTCTTTTTCTTAGCTTCAATCTCAGCAATCTTCTTAGCTTTCTCATCTCCAAGTTTTTCTTTCATCTGATTAAAGACCCTCTCATAAACCTCCTTATACTCATCTTCATATACATCTGATAATCTCTTGTAGAATAAGAGGGTTAGTATGTATGGCATGTAATCAACTCTGTTCCTTAGGATATTTGCTGCATCCCAAAGCCAAGTTTTTAATTGCTCTTTATCTATCAAGTCTGCTACTTTATTAATTCTTTTTTCCATTTTAGTTTCATCTGATTTTTTGGAATTAGATTTTTTGATAAAGGTAGTTAAAGGGACTTCCTTGTCCATTATACCCCACCACCACAATGACTGCAATAAGGCAGTAAATAACCTTTTCTGATGCCCTAAGTCATTAGTGTTCTATTAATTAATGGTGGTGACATCATGGGAAAGGAGGGTTACAAAAAATTGAATGTTCTCATGTATGTTGAAACATACAAGTCTCTAAAGGAGTACTCTGAGAGAAGTAGCATCCCAATGGTCAAAGTGATTATTAAAGCTTTGAACTTTTCAATAAACCACATAGACAAATTCAAGAAGTTTTTACAATGGTATGTTGACTTCATGGCTGGGGACATTACAACACTAAGAACTTTTTCAGTAAGTGAGGTGAATCATAAAAGAATAAAAACATGGGCAGAAAAACTTGACCTCAGCATGAGCATGTGGATAGACAGTGCTGTGGCATTCTATTTGAGAAATATAGAGCAAAAAGTGTAACTGCCCTAAGTTATAATTTCCCATTATCTTAATGGTGATGACATGGTCAAGAATTCAGATTTTGTAATTCTAGATGACTATGCAAATATTGTAATTGAGGATGAACCTGCTAACTTGAGATTAATCCTAATTGGAGATGGAACTAATCAGTATGATGTATCAGTGCCAAAGAATATGAGTATTTGTTATCTAAGGCTTGGGAGAGATACATTAGACCATACTCATAAGGAGAGGCTTCAGTTTACTGTATACACAAACTGCAAGGAACCAAAGATTCTCATAGTTAGAGAACACAACAAAAGCAGGAAATTTGGAGATAAATGGGAAATATGGAGTGTTGAGGAAGAATGGGATTTTTCAGGAGTTCCACAACCAATATGCTCATGGGTTCACAAAATTCTACATTCTCTAAAACTAAAGCTGCTTCTTTTGATTCCACAAGGAAACAAGGAAGATGCTCTAGGAACAATAAAAGGAGTGGAAAAGCAGCTTGAATTATTAACAGAGCTCTTGGACAAGAGTGATATTGAAGGTGAATATTTCAAGAGAAAAACCAAGTTTATATTACACCTCTTTCCCCAAGATGAGTTTATGGAACAGGCCTCAAAAGACCAATAGTCAAAACATCAATAAAGGGATTTGTGGAGTTTTAAACTCAAGTGTCCCTTGTGAGAATATAACTTTCCCCTGAAATCTTTGTAATTAGGTTAACTTTTATTGCAAGGGTAAGTGCCTTTCTCACGGCATCTTTTGAACCCAACTTTTTCTCAAGGACACTCACCAACTCATCTCTAGGGACTCCATTTGGATAGTAGTTTCTGAGGTCTTCAAGAGTTTCTTCAACTGCATCAAGCATTCTTCTCTGTTCCCCTGTAAACTCATAGGATAATTCACTCAGTAGTGAAAAGTCAATATCCTCCCCCCAACTTTTTACTGCAATTTTTATTAGCTCAATTGCTTCATGGACATCCTCTACAGTAACTCTGTCTTTTAGCTTCAATTTGGCAATAGCTTCTGAAATATTTATCATGCTCATCTGTAGCCTATGAGAATAGTTAAAGGTTCCATTCTCTTTAAGGTATTTTCTCAGTTCTTTTACAAAATCAGAGAGCTTCTGCTTTGCTGTGTCCTCCCAAGTGGGGACAATCTTTTGAGCATATGTAATGTACTTTACTAGTAATCTATCATCAACTTGCCTTTTGATTAACCCCTGTGATGCTTCCCAGATTTTCTCATCAATCTTATCCACAACTTCCTTTGATTCATATGTTCTGAGGCCAATTATGATGTCAAACCTGTCTAGTAATGTTGTGCTGAAGGCAACCTGCTCAAAGAGTGATTTCTGATTTGAGATTACTCCTTTTAATGGATTAGCCATTGCCATTATTGACTCTCTGGACATGATTTCTAAGTTCAAGTCAGCCTTGTTGAAAATGTAATAACCAACACTCATAGCATTATGGAGAGCCTTATAATCATCTTCTTTTAATTTGTCAAATTCATCAATTAAGAGCACTGTGCCATTTGCCCTTGCCAAAGCTCCTGCCCTATACACCCATCTTTTTGTCATGTCATCATATTTTGCCATCCCAATAAGACCTACCTGGTTTGTACTACCTCCCCCAGTGACAAGTTCTAGATGGAAAATTCTCTTTAAGTCCTCTAGAATCCTAGATTTACCTGTTCCTTTGTCACCAATAACAAGGATATTAATCCATTTTCTTAGGTTACCATTAACAAGCTTCTTTGGGGAGACAAGTGCAAGTAGAGCTGATTTTTTAATAGCCCACAGCTCTGGGGTATCTTTTTTGTTAGCATAGATACTGGGGGCAATACTATCAATTAAAACATCTATTATCTCTTTCTCTGAATATTTCTCTTTAAAATTAAGGATTCTTTCAATATCCTCTTTAGTTAGCCTTGATGAGGCTCTTTGTTCTGTCTCCTGAACATTAATGACTTCAAGGACAACCTCACTAGTGGTGGCTCTTTCAGATTCAAGCTGGATTTTTGTCCTGACAATGCCAGTTACCTTGACCTTCTGCCCCATAAGAGAAAGCAACTTCTTGGTGTTGAGTGTTGTAAAAGCTTGAAAATCCTGAGGCTGCTCATTACTCTCCAAGTTCTCTAGAAGGTCTTGAAGAGTAAATACCAGAAGTTCCTTTCCTTTGCTCTTGTAAGTGTCAATGAAGAGATTCTTTGAACCACATGCACTGCATTTGTTTTCCCCAATCCTTGGAACTAGAAAATCCTGGAGTCTAATTATTTCATTTCCACAATCCCTACACACAAAAACCAATTCTGGGTAAAATATCAATGGCCTACTCAGTGCCATTATCTTTGCCTCTACTGTAATTAGGGTGTTCAGGTCCCTACTTACATCTATATCTATCAACCTTCTATGTGTCACTTCAGAAGTGAATGTTACTTTTAGGCCATGAGAACTCTCATCTGATAAGTCACCACTCAGCTCTTGGATTACTTTTTCTAGTGCCTTAGCAAAAGTTATTTTCATAACCTCTTTTGTTCTGTACTTTACTAACCTTGCAAGTTTGTCTGAAAATGCTAATACTTTCTCATACTTCACTGTCAACACTTTTGATGGGTCTTCTGTTAGTAGCTTGATGATTTCATCTTTGTAGACTCCCATGAGAAAACTTTCAGCTTCTGGCACTAACTTCTCAGGAGTTATCTCCTCTATCTCCCTACTATCATTCACACCGGATACTATCTCTGAGTATTCTTTTATGATTTTATTTTCTATAGTACTGTTTAAAGAATAGTAATTAACTCCATTCACCCTGTAAGTTAATATAATATCCTCTCTTTTGAGCACTGAAGATATGCCATTTTGGATTGATTTGAACCTGTAGTTCAGCCCTAATTCTTGATTCAACTTTACTGATAATTCTGTGAGAGTATCTCTACTGATGTTTGGATGCAGGAAAAGCACCAAAAGAGGGACTATTTCATATTGCTTACTAACATGCACAACCCTGTGTATTGCTTTTTTCAAAGAATCCATATCCTTAAGGAAGTTCCCCCTTAGTGAATACTGGCCTCCCCAATTCCCCTTTCCATGGGGGGAATATGTGAGTGGATTATTACTCTTCCCCTCAGCTAGGGGGACTGGGGGAATATTCCCCCCAATGATTTTAGCAGGGTACTCCTCAGGGGCATGTTCTCCTTTCTCATCTTGCTTGTCCCACACCATTATTAATCCCATTTATATATTAAACAAAAATTTGACTTAAGGCATGAAAAATTATAAAGCAGAATATATTTCATTCCAAGAGCCTTGTGTTGTTGAAAACCACATCATAAACATCTCTCTGGGCCAATAGCCTATCTAGGAGTTTTGCCTTTTTGAGTATTTCATCAACACTTGTCTTTGTGTAGTCATAATGGCTTTCAACAATTTCCAAAGTCTTGTGACCAGCTGTTAGGAACTCCAAACTGTCTAGGGCCTTGTTAGTTCTAAGAAGCTCCAGGGCCTCTTTGGGGGGATTTCTAGTCATTGTAACATAGAACTTTCTAAGGGATTTCATATTGAAGGCAATACCTGCTCTTTTAAGTCTCTGTGTAACCCTACCCTTGCTTGATTCCTTAAATCCTGATATATTTGGACTGAACAGGTAATCATTTGAACCTTTATTGTACTTCCCAACCACTGTGTCCTTGAGATAGTTTGCTACCTCCTTAGTAATATAGACTATTCTGCTATAGTTCTTCTTTGTAATCTCAGACCTCACCAAGACAATCCTGTTTCCAAAATCAATGTCACCAACTTTTAACCTAAGTGCTTCACTTGTCCTTAGCCCTGTAGTTGCTTCCAGAAGAATCAACCCTACCAACTCATCTTTTTCTTCCTGACTAAATTTGTTTGAGCTTCTGATGTATCTAATCAAGTTTTTAATGTCATTTTCATCTACAACTTTAACCCTATTAGTCTTTCTTGTTTTTACAGTATAGTTCACCTGGGCCACATAACCCTGGTAGTGTCTGAGTTTCAAGAATTCAAAGAACTTCTTAATATGACTCTTGTACTTGTTGAATGTGTCTTTGCTTACACCGCTTCTCACAGTTTTCCCATTAGTTATTGGTTTCTTATACTGTAACCAATCAAAGAACTCCTCTATAGTCTCCTCAGTGATAACACCCTGAGTGTGCTCCAAGAAGACCTCCACATATCTTATCCTCTGAAGAATGTTCCTCTTGCTTTTTTCAATGACTGGTGGCATGTTTCTGTCATTAACAAATTCATCCCAATCATTGTATGTTACTGTTTTAGTTTTTCCATTTTCATATATCTCATACCTGAAGTCTCTTATTGACCATTTTTTGAATTCCTCAAGGGCATCCTTGACCTTAATGAAGATTACACCCCCCTCCAGCACATCATAAAGCTTGCTTCTTTTCAGTATCTTCTTACTTTCTTTAGCATCCTGTCCTACAGGATTTTGGACTATGTTACCCTCTGATTTTACCACATCCTTCTGAGAGAGATTTTGATGCCCTAGGCCTGTTTGGGAAACTGGATGTTGTAAGTCTGAAAAACAAGGAGGTGCTGGCCATGAGGACATTGAAGGTATGAGCCTCCTTGATTCAATGATTTCTCTTACACTGTCAATAATATTCTCAGCATCTTCAGTAGCTTTGAGAATCAGTTGTGAGGTTTTATTATCAAGTACCACTAGGATATCTACAAACTTACTTTCAAGTTTCTCAGCATCTTCTGTTGGAACCTTGAAGATGTAGTACTGCCCTTCTTTCCTTTTCAGCTTAAGTTCAACTTTTAACCTTTTGTTAATGCCAATTAAAGTGTCAATGTACACTTTGATTTTAAAGCCTTCAGAAGTTAAGCCCAGCTCTCTAAGTTTATTGTAAGCCCACAAGATGTCCTTGATTTCTCCCTCATGTATTTTGATTTGATACACTCCTGAATGCTTTGCCACTGCCTTGGTAAGCTGTTTGGTGAAAAGTATGGTCTTCCTTTCAACTAGTGAGTCAATTACCTCTTCAAGTGCTTCCCCTACTGTTGATTGGTCTATGTTAAGCAAGGTGGCTAAATCCTGAACAAGAGCACTGAATACTCTCATGAACTCAACCCTAGCCCAGCTTAGTACTTCTTGGAGATAACACATTGTGTACTGGGGCATTATTTTACCATTACCCATTGACATCATATACCCCTCCATTGTCATTTCCAACCTGTGCATCCAGTTTTTATAAAATTTGCCTTTGATGTTATTACCTTTATAAGTCTTAATTGTATTTTGTTTTGATTTTTCACCAATATTGGCACCATATGTAAACAAATTGGATGATGATACATCTTGGGTTAAATTCCAATCAGAGTGCAACTCAGGCAGGTGAGTTCTCACATTAGAATAAACAATAGAAGTTATTTTGTTATCTAGACTCATCATCCCAACCACAGGGGATACGGCGGGGACGTTAAAAGGTTTCACCCGCTAAAGCTTTAAGGCGTGCCTCCTATGACCATCCATGCGATCAAAAGTGTACCTAGCGGCCGTACTGGTGGCAGCGATGCTCGCAGTGGCGGGCTGTCTTGGGAGAACCTCAACCCTGGAAGCCACCACCGAGGAAACCGTTACTCTGGAAAAAACCAGAACGGTCACTGAAACCCTCACCGTGACAGAAACCAAGTACATCGAGAACCACAGTGTTGAAACGGAGCTCAGAAAGAACCTCACTGCCTGCATCGAGAACCTCCGGCTCCTGAACTCGACGTTAGCCCGGACGAGTGAGAGCCTGGAGGAGCTCAGCGCGAAGTACCGCGACTGCCTGCTGGAGGGGTCAAAAAGGGAGGAGAACGCCCCCCCGACAGAACTGTTGGTGGACGACGCGTATTACAGGAGCCTCATCGAGGACATACGCGGTGCGCGGGAGAGCGTTTACGTCACTATGTTCCTCATGAAGTACGACCCCAACGATAGCTACGATCACGCCAACGACCTGATAAGGGCGCTGGTGGAGGCCAGGAAGAGGGGCGTGAGCGTCCACGTGATACTCGAAAACGGCATCGAAGACAACATGGCCACCTACGACTACCTCCGCTCCAACGGGGTCGATGTGGTCTTTGATTCCCCCTCGGTAACCCTCCACACAAAGATGGTGGTGATAGACGACAGGGTGGTTTACATCGGAAGCCACAACTGGAGCGAGGCCGCGCTGGACTGGAATCACGAGGTGAGCGTTAGAATCGAGTCCCAGGAGATTGCGGAGTCGCTCTTGGAGTACTTCGAGGAGATTAAAAGGGGGTATTAGGTCGATGAAAATGATGGATGGACTGAAGAGGGCCTACTGGCGCTGGCGCTCCCGCTGCCCGTTCGTGAGGAAGATCGGGGAGTGGAGAATGAAGAGAAAGGCGCGGGAGTTTAAGGTGGAGGTGAAAAACTGAACGCATCTCCCCAATCCCGGCGGTTACATTTTTCTCCGGCAATCCGGCATTCCAACAGTCGAAACCCTTTTGAACTTTGGAGTGTAGTAAGGCCTTGGGGAGGCCACTCAAAAGAACCCGATGGGGCGAGGGTTTCAGTTACCACTCCGCCTTGGAGTGGTTTGAAATCCGCGAGTGGCCTTAAGCGATAACCCCAATCCGGTCTGGCGGTAGGGGTAATGAGAGCAAGACCGTCCCCTCGGGCCGAGCTGAAACCGGCGACGGGAGTAGGGGATGAGTGCCCAAAAACCTCTCCACCCTTAGCGAGGGGTTAAACCGTTGGAACCCCTATCTAAGGCGGGGAGGAGGTCAGGGATGTTCTAACAAAATAAAAACGAATTTAGATCACGCCTCCGCCCGGCAAAAGTTCCCGGTCAGGGGCCGATTAGTTCCTCATCGCACCGCTCGGCCACCTACCCTCACATCATCCCAGGCCCAGGTTCTCCCTGATTTCAAGGGGAATGAGGCCTATCTTCGGGAGCACCAGCAGGGCCTTGTCCTCGACGGCGTAGGCCGGGACGCACGGCACCATACCGTAGGGGGTCGGGTATTCTGGGTCAGGGGCCCAGTTGTTGTCGCCCCACGTGAGGAAGCACTTCTCGGTCTTACCGCCGAGGTTCACCTCGCTTATCTCCCTAACGCGATGGATGATGGGATACTCGTAGCCGGGACGCTTGTAAACGATGACGTCATTGATGTGAACATCGTCGATGTTCTCCTCGCTTATCCCCTTCAGCAGGACGACGTCCCCGCGGTAGAAGACGGGCTCCATCGAGCCGCTAACGACTATGACGAGGGGGGAGTCAGTGTGGAGCGCAACCTTAAGGCCGAACTGGAAGATGAAGACAACTATGACCGCTATCAGCACCCATGCTAGATCTTTTTTCCACCCGTCTTCCATCTCAGAGCCTCCATGAGGGTGCTTATCCTCGCGGGAATGGCACCGATGGCGGTGCACGTTTCGAGGCTCACCCTTTTTCCAGTTATGTCCATGTGGTAGCGGGCGGTCTTAAAGATTTCCTTGGGAAGGCCGTGCCGTCCGAGGCCCACCAGGAGGAGAAAGCTCTCACCGCGGAGGGCGCGTTCGGCGAGCTCAAGGGGTGTTATCTCCTTCTCAGCACTGGGCTTCCTGGTGGTGGCAACGGGTGTTCCGAACTGCGGCGGGAAGCCCCGCCTGGGAAAGTCCAGAAGGTGGAAGCGGTTCCCCTCCGCCAGTTCTATGAGGTACTTGCCGCCCTCGCCTATCGTGGTGTGGCCGCTTATCTCCTCCGCCACATCGATCGGCCTGCCCTCGAAGGGGAAGCCCACCAGGGCCAGGTGAAAGCCGTAGGCATACGCTATGGGTCCCGCTCGGGCTATGGCGCGCAGGTGGGCCTCATGGAGCCTCTTGGGGTCGTAGGTGTTGTACAAGGCTATCGTCAGCATAACTCCTCACCCAGGATAATCAACAAATATTTATAAGGATTTAGAGCGAATTAAAAAGTTAGTATGACGACGCTTGAGGATGTTATTCCCCTGATAGAAAGGGGCTACTATGAGGATGCAATGGAAAAGATAGAGATGCTCGACGATCCGCTGGACAAAGTGGACGCCATGACCCAGGTGGCCATCACTATACACTCCAAAGGGGGGCCGGCGGATTGGATACCCACCATAATTGATGATGCTACGTACATAGTACAAAAAATGGATCACCCAACGGACAGGGCCATGGGGTACTCGATGATAGCCTCAGTCCTAGAAAAAATTGGGTATCATGATGAGGCGGCGGACTTTTTTAACAGCGCCATAGAGGAGCTGGACAGGGTAAAAGATCCCACGGAGAAGGGAATAGCCCTGGCATTCCTCGCGTACCACATGGCCATTTCCGGATACTCAGAGCAGGCTCTGGAGGTTTTTGACCTCGCTTTTGACAGCATCATTAACGCGGAAATTGCGTACCGCCTCAAAGTAGACGGCCTGCTGAAGATTGCGGAACTTCTGGAAAAGGCGGGAGACAGCGTACCCTCCAGCAGAGCACTAAAATTTTATGAGATGTCCTTTGATATATTCGATAAGCTCAACGTTAACCAGCAGGCGGCCATAGTTGAAAAGAAAATAGAGCTAACGAAAACCGTCTACGACGTTGGCCTCCCCCAGATTCGGCGGGCGCTCCTGGAGGGCAAAAATCACTACGCGCTGGCAATCTTGGACAGAAACTACAGCGGCGTAGTTAGACTCATAGGGACACTTGAGATAGCACTGTGGATGAAAAGAGTGAACAACCCAGAGTACCTTGACGTTGTGGATAAGGCCTTTGAGAACTGTCAGAACCCGCATTTCACCGAGGCGAACGTTCAGCAGATAGCCAGACTCCTCACAGCGCTGGGAAGCCTCAAGAGGGCACTGGCGTTCGCCATAAAGATAAAGGACATCCGAAAGAAGAGCGAGGCAATGAAGGCAATAGCCATCGAACTGGCCCTCAACGAAGATGTCGACAGTGCCGAAAAACTTGCAATCAACATCCCGGACCCCCAGGTGAGGGAAGAAGCCCTCATTGAAATCGAGACGCTGAGGGAGGGCAAGCTGTGATATTCGACGCCCACTCAGACCTGCCAACGCTCATCCACGACGAGAGGATGAACGGAAGGAGCCTTGTGCTGGAGAGGAACTTCGAGAGGTTCTTCGGTCCCTGGGTTAGGGCCAGGGTTATGGCCATCTGGACGCGGCCGGAGAGAAGGGGAGACGCAACGGCCTACGGTTTTGAGGTCCTGAACTCCCTGCTTAAGGACGTCGGGGGGAGCGAGCGCTTTGAGCTGGTCACAACCGTCAATGGAATGAAAAATGCCATCGGGGACGGAAAGGTCGCCCTGTGGCTCAGCCTTGAGGGCGGGGAGCCAATAGGGGAGAGCCTTGGCCTGCTGGAGCTCTTCCACCGCCTCGGCTTGAGGGTTCTGACGCTCACTTGGAGCCTGAGAAACGCCATAGCTGACGGGGTCTTTGAGAGAACGGGGAGCGGACTGACGAACTTCGGCGTTGAAGTCGTCGGAAAGGCCGAGGAGCTCGGGATACTGCTTGACCTCAGCCACATCAACGACAGGGGCTTCTGGGACGCCCTGGATGTCACGGCGTTCCCTGTCATAGCGTCCCACTCCAACGCGAGGAGGCTGTGCGACCATCCGCGGAACCTGACGGATGAGCAGATAAAGGCGATATCAGAGAGGAACGGCGTTATAGGTGCAGTTGCCATCCCGAGCTTTATCCACCGGGAGCGGGCAACGCTGGAGGGGTACGTGGAGCACATAACGTACCTGGTCGATCTGGCCGGCTACCGCCACGTTGGGCTCGGCTTCGACTTCGTTTACTACCTCCGTGGCTGGAGCGGGAGGAGCGTTGAGGGCTTCGAGGACGAATCGAGGATACCCCACCTGATAGAGAGGCTCTCGGAGACCCTCAGCGAGAAAGAGGTTAAAGCGATAACCTTCGAAAACTTCGAGCGTGTTTTTGAGCGGGTCGTCGGGTGACTACCTCCTGAGAAACCTTGGCAGGCCTGCATACGACCGGCGGAGCATCCCCAAAGAGTTCCCCAGCCTTCCAAGCCTTAGAAACCTTGGCCTTCTGTAGGTACCCCCCTCCCCCAAACCCTCAAACAGCGCAAAACGTTCGGTCAAACGGCGCATCCTGACCTTTTCAAACTTTGAAACCCTGTAAATGCCCCGCTGTATGTCCCTGTAGCGGGCATCCATGCCCTCCCTCTTGCCCCGGAGATACGCCATCCTCGCCTCGTCCAGAAGGTTTTCCGACCCTGCCCTGGAGTAGACATCCTGCCTCAGTTCCCTGACCCAGCCACTCCACTCCGAATGTCCGCCGTAGCCTATCAGATATCCTGCCAGGTAAGCTTTTTCGAGTGTGTTTTCCTCCTTCAGGACATCCTCCAAGCGTATCCTCCGCTTGGAATCCCTATCCATCATGCCTCACCAAGGGGAGATTCGTCGAGAACCACCAGCCCACCGCTGGAGAATTTCACCGCAAACATCCGGGTAAGATGCTTTGTCCGCCTCATCTTGAGAACCTGAACGGCCCTGACCATCTCCGATCCGTCTTCGCTCATGAAGTAGTGCAGCATTATAACGCCGTCGGCTATATAGTGTTCCTCGGTGTACTTGTCCAGATCCGTCAGCTCTGCCACAAGAAACGTCGTTACGTTTAGATCCTCAATCGCCCTGATGAAGTTCGAAAGCTCGGCCTTTTTCTCCGCGGGATCGCTGGTTTGGAATTCTATAGCGGTTAAGGGATCGATAACAAGTCTGCTTATCCTGTTCCTCTCCGCGAGCTCCCGCACCTGCATGAGGACCCCGCCCCACGATGGAGGCTTTCCAGACCTCCTCCACAGATCCTTTCCAAAGTCACACAGGATTAGTTTGCCGGACTTAACATAAATCCAAACGGATGGGTCAAAGCGGGCCATGTCCTTGACGACCTCATTGGGATTGTGTATGAGGGAAACGTAGGCCACCCTCTCCCCTCTTCTCGCTCCCTCAATCAAAAACTGCATGGCAAAGGTAGTTTTACCGCTGCCAGGCGGACCTATGAGGAGGTACGTCTTACCCGGCAGGAGTCCTCCCTCAATTATCTCATCAAAACCCTTAATACCACTCGGTATCCTCTCGGGGAGGCCCATCGATACACACCCCGATTTATAATTTGGGCGGAAGTCATATAAAAGAGTAGCCCACAGATGCATCAAAGTGGTGGAGTTTCATGGACGAGTTGTACTTTTTAACCGCAAAAGACGCGAGAAGACTGCTCTTCGCGAAGGGCGGAGCGAGGCTCAACCTCGACCTGAGGAAAACCAGCCGTTCGTGGCTGGTAACCCTCGACGGGGACGGGTTCATGTTCCCAGATGGAACCAGGGTTGAGAGGGACGTCATCGAGAGGATCGCGAGGGACGAGGGTAGCGTTTACTTCGTGAGGGACGGCGTTTACAAAGCCGCCATCGCAGGAGAGCACTTCTACAAGCTCGTCCCGACGATTCCGCCCACGATTGAGATAAACGGCATCAGAATGCACCGCACGAAGGAGGTAAACCCCCTCCAGGACACGAGGAACAAGGTGAACGCCGTAAAACCGAGAGAGGGCGAAACGGTTCTCGACACCTGCATGGGGCTGGGATACACGGCCATAGAAGCCTCGAAGCGCGGGGCGTACGTCATAACCATCGAGAAGGACCCGAACGTGCTCGAACTCGCCAGGATAAACCCCTGGAGCAGAGAGCTCTTCACCGGCGGAAAGATTCAGGTGATTCAGGGCGACGCTTTCGAGGTCGTGAAGAAGTTCAAGGACGAGAGCTTTGACGTGATAATCCACGACCCACCGCGCTTTTCTCTGGCCGGGCAACTCTACTCCGAAGAGTTCTACCGCGAACTGTTCAGGGTTCTTAAACCCGGTGGGAGGCTCTTCCACTACGTCGGCAACCCAGGGAAGAAGTATCGGAAGAAGGACCTGCAGAAGGGCGTCATGGAGAGACTGAGAAGGGCAGGCTTCGCCGGGGTTAGAAGGGTCGAGGAGGCGCTCGGGGTTATGGGAAGGAAACCGGAAAACAAAGGAGGGAAGAATTAAATCCCTCCGACCTCTTCCAGCTCCTCAAAGGCTTCGAGATTGGTGTAGTAATCCATGAGCTCCGAGATTTCCCTTCTAAGCCTGAAGCTCTTGACTATTGCTATTCCAAAGCCTATTATCGACGGCCAGGCCAGGAGGAGCAGCAGTTTGGCGTCGCTTATTGGTATAGGCCTCGGGTCAGTGAAGCGGTTGAAGTTCCATATCATGAAGGCTATCATCAACCAGGCCGTCGAGAAGTTGGTCAAACCGCTGCCGCTTTCTCCGAGCTTGAAGCCCGGAACGACGTCCTTGGTTATCGGCGGGAGCAGGTTGCTTCCCATGAAGCCGAGCTGGTCCTCGAAGACGTGGAGCCACTGACCGATCATCGAAGCGAGGGCAAGCTCCGTCGCGTGCTCATAGCCGATCAGCTTGAAGAAAGCGAAGACGACGAGGCCTATTATCATGCCCATCGTGAGGGAGTGGCTGAAGCCGTGGTGCCAGGGCAGGAACCTGTCCTTGACGACCGTCTTGCCCTTGAACTCAGCCCTCCTGAAGGCTATCTCCGGGCCTGAGAATGAGTCTATCCTGGTGGGCTTTGGATAGGTCTTAATGAAGGGCACGCCCACCTTGGCTATGCCGTACTTCCTGTACTCAGGAACGTCGCCGCCTATGGCAACGCCACCTGGCGTTACTATCGGCCCCATCTCGACGCGGACTTCCCTCTTGGGCGGGTCGAGGTGAACCCAGAAGCGCCTGTAAACGTCGCCGGGGAGGCGAATGTTGTGTATCTTGACTATCCTCTCGCCCTCACGATAGGCCTCCTCAATGGCCCTCGCTATGGTGTCCGCTATGCCCTGCGGGTGGGGTGCATCGCTGACGACGAGCTTGAGCGAGCAGTCCTCCTCGACATCGACGTAGCCGAAGACAAGTAGCTTCTTGCCCTCCTCGATTTTTCCGAACTCCTCCTCGAAGAACTCGTAGTCGTCGCCGAAGGCCTCAACGGTTATCTTTCCGGTTCCGTCGTTGAGCGTGAAGATTATGCTGTTGTAGCTCTCCGTGACGGTCTCCTCGCTTCCGTCCTCGCGGAGAACCCTGTAGGAGACCTTTCCAGAGCCCCTCGCCAGTATCTCCTCGACCTTGCCCTCAATGGCAAAGAACTGGTAGCGGTTTTCCTCGCTCAGCTCGCTTACCCTAACGAGCTTCGGCGCGTAGTGCTTCTTCTCGTCCCAGGGGGCAGGGTCTATCTCGTAGTCCCTTCTCGCCAGGAACTTTCCGAACTTGAAGTCCACGAAGTCAGGGAAGTAGGCGGCGGCAGCCGCTATGACCGGAATGAGTATGCCCAGCCTTAAATCACCGACGAGGGCAGCGAAGAAGGTCGCCGCCGCGAGGCCCGAGATGTAGTGGGTGAATCCCCTCATCTTCCATCACCCCAGTCCGAGCAGGGACATGAAGTAGCCGGTGTGGCCTGTCATGCTGATGAGCACAGGCAGGATAAGTCCGCCGAGGCAGTAGCTCCTCCTGGTGTTGAAAGCAGCCGCC
The DNA here is from genome assembly GCF_001484195.1 of Thermococcus celericrescens. Taxonomy (NCBI): domain Archaea; kingdom Methanobacteriati; phylum Methanobacteriota; class Thermococci; order Thermococcales; family Thermococcaceae; genus Thermococcus; species Thermococcus celericrescens. The sequence continues at coordinate 6,078 of NZ_LLYW01000021.1, read as the reverse complement.
ATCATTCCTATCGCCGTCGAGACGAAGAGCACCGCCAGCCCCATCGGTCCAGTGAGGAGGTAGGAGATGACGACGAGCGTCACCGCGACAACGTAGGAGAGCTTCTTGATGTGGACGACGTTGAAGCTCCTGGCTAGGAACCTGGAGAGGTAGTAGGTGAAGAGGAAGCTTATGCCCGCGCTGAGCAGGATAACGCCTATCGCGGCCAAGTATTCCGCGTAGCTCTTGGGGGTGTAGATTGAACTCACCAGCCAGGCAGCAGCTCCCCTCGTGAGCCTCAGCTGGGGCAGGAAGAGGAGCGTGAAGGCTCCGACGTAGTAGATGACCCTGTTCACACCCTGGCTTATGATGAAGGCGTCGTCTCCGCGCTGGCTCGTCATGTGGCCCGCTATCAAAGCTCCCATTCCACCGGTGATTATCGGGTAAACGGCCGCTATGGTTCCTCCGAGGGCGCCGCCGAAGCTGGCCTTGAGGGTGTTGTAGAGGCTACTCTCAACCCTATCATCGGGAACCTGCTCGAGCATCGGCGGGTTGGAGAGTATGTTGAGTATCACCCAGGACATTCCGAAGAAGCCTATGAACATCGGCGTGAGCCTGGTGTAGGCGCTCGTCGTCGGCAGGAGGTTGGTGTTCATGACTATGAAGCCCAAGAGGCCGGAGAGGAAGAACACCAGGATTCCGCCGAGTATCTGTCTCCAGGCCAGCCAGAGCCTCTCTGCCGGAGTCCTTCCGCGGTCGCCCTCCTTGGGCCACTCGCTCATGAACATGAAGACCACTATGGCGACGAGGAAGTAAGTGATGTACGGACTAGTGGCCTGGTAGATTGGCGGGAGAACCCTCGGGAAGATGAAGAGGGCCCCAAGGACGAGGAAGAGGGTTCCCGCTACCGCTCCGATGAGGTAGAGCAGGACCGCCTCGTGGCCTCTACCAAGGAGGAGGTAGCGCTGTGTGGGGAAGAGGAGGAAGACGGCGCTCTCATCGGCGACGCTGAAGTAGACGCTCGATATCGCGCTCACGTAGGCGTAGGCAACTATGGCGCCGATGGCGAAGAAGGGAAAGGCCTGAACCGGCATCAGCTCGCCAACGCCGAAGACAGCAACGAGTAGGGCCATTATGTTGAATATGTGGAAGCCCGGGATCCAGGATATGAGGGCGCCGAAGAGCACCCCCGCGAGGGACCAGATTAAAAGGTCTGAAAGGGGAACCATGGCCATCACCTCACCTCAATGCAGTCACTCCTGTAAGGAATGACCTCAACGGTTCCCTTGTACTCGGCAACGTAGCCCGCAATCCTGACCGTCTGACCCTCGCTGAAGGTTAAGTCCCCTGCCACGCTCTTGGGTATAAAGACCACCAGCTCTCCGCTTCCGTCGTCGATGGTCAGCTTGACAAAGGTGCTGCCGGTGTAGACGTCCACCACGGTTCCCTCAACGACCACAGTCGTTCCGAGGAGGTTCAGGGTAACGTCACCCGTCCTTAATTCCTCCGCCGGAACCGCCTCGACGACGGTTATGGAAACCACCTCACCGGAGTCGGCGTTGTAGGTTATCCTCAGCGTGCTTCCAGTTCCCGCTTCCCTCAGGTCGGGGAGGACATCGCGCGAGACTGACAGCTCAGCGCTTCCGGTGTCGTCGTGGACCTTCATGACGTAGCCGTCCTCGTAGCTCAACCCATCCCAGGTGACGGTGAGGTTCACCCTTCCGGTGGCGGCGGAAAGCTCCGAGACCTTCACCTCTCCGATTCCCGCGGTTCCTCCTGAGGGCTTCTCCGCCGCCACGACCGCATCGAGGTCGTAGACTATAACCTCGGCCTCGCCGTCGTACTCGTCCACGTAGCCAGCGAGGGTAACGCTCTGACCCTTCTCGACGCTCAGGTTGGCGCCGCCGGGTATGAAGACCGCTATTCCGCCGCTTCCGTCATCTACAGTCAGCTTGAGATTGCTTCCGAGGGTGAAGAGGCTCGAAACCGTTCCGTTCACGGTTATGGTTTTGCCCTTCATCGAGAGGTCCACCGAGCCGGTCCTGACCAGCGGCGAGGGCCTGGCATTTGTGACGTTCAGCGCGGTTATCCTGCCGGAGAGCGGGTCGGCTATCACCCTCAGCGTGCTGCCCGTTCCTGCTTTAAGCGGGTTGGGCAGGAGGGAGCGCTCGGCAAGCAGGGTTGCGCTTCCGGTGGAGTCGTGGAAAGTCAGGGCGTAGTCGGGTTTCTGGTAGGCAATTGAGTCCCACGTAACCGTCAGGAGGAGGGGTTCCATTGCGGTCTTCAGGTCGGAGACGGTACCCTCAACGGGCCCAGCCTGCTCAATCTTCTCGATTGAGGCAGGGTTGAAGAGCACTACCTCCGGCTCGTCGCGGTAGATTTCAACGTATCCGCCGATCTGCACCAGGTCGCCCTTGGCCGGGACGTAGGCCAGCTCGTTGGCGGTTGAGCGCGGCACGAAGACCGGAAGGTTGCCGACGACTATCTTGAGGTTGCCGCTGAGGTTGGCCACGTCGGTTACTTTACCAACGACCGCGACGAGCTGGCCCTCCATCTCGGGGGTAACCTCGTCGGGCTTGAGAGGAATCGGGGCTATCGGCACCTCAACGGTGAGGTTCTCGCCCTTCACGAGGTTCTCTCCAGCCACCAGGCCCCTGACCGTGACCTGACTCCCGGTTCCGACCTCGAGCGGGTTGAGGTTCAGCAAGGCCTCCCTCGGGAGCGAAGCCTTAACGCCGTCCACGGTGAGGTAGTAGGTGCCGTTGGCGTAGGTTACGCCCTCGATTGAACCCGCGAAATCCACGAGCTGGCCCTCATAGTCAGCGAGCCGAGCCGCGGTGACCTTCGGGAGCTCTATCTCCTCCGGCGGGAGCGGCTCTCCGAGGGCCTTTATTCCACCTCCGGTGTAAACGACCACCTCAAGCTTTCCGCGGTACTCCTCGAGGTAGCCGGCGACCTCGACTCCAAGGCCGACCTTAAGCTGAGCCATCGTCTCGTTGGAGAGCTCCGCGAGGGCGGCCGAGGGGATGAAGACGTCCAGCCTTCCGGTTCCGTCGTCGATGACGAGCTTAAGGTTCGAGCCTATTCTATCGACCTCCTCGATGTTGCCCCTCACGGCCGCTATCGAGCCGCGCATGTCGAGGGTCAGGGTTCCGATGGGCTTGAACTCCATCTTCATGGGCTTGGCGACCTCCAGGTAGGCCGCAACGAGCCTGCCGTCGTCCCCCATTCTTCCCGCGACCCTGACCGTGCTCTCGCTCGAGGCGTTGAAGGGGTTGAGGTTCGGGAGAATGTCCCTCGGGACGAGGGCGTCGAGGTAGTCTTCTCCATCGGTGAGGGTCAGAACGTAGCGGCCGTTCTCGTAGGTTATTCCAGCGAGCGTTCCCTCAACGGCCATGACCATTCCCGGATAGTTGGGTGCCTCGCCTATCGGAACGACGGGAGCTTCTTCGATCGGGGTCACCGAGAGCCGGGTGATGTTCCTGACGACTATCTCCGGCGAAGTGCCCTTGTAGAGGTAGACTATTCCAGGGGCGTAGAGGGTGTCGCCGACCTTGACGGAGAGGTTGTTGAAGACGAGAAGAACCCTCGGGACGAGCACGGAAACAAGGGAGTCGCCGGTATCGACGGTCATCAGGTAGCCGGAGCTGACGTTGGAGAACTCGGTGACGATGCCCTCAACGGCCACGTAGGAGCCGCTCATGTTGGCGTTGAGGGACTTGACGATGGGCGGATTATCGGAGTAGAGTTTCGAGCGGAAATTCAGGCCGTCGAGGTACTGAAGCATCGAGTAGGTGTAGGTTTCCCTCACGCGGAGCTGAACCTCGGCCGTCACCTCGTCGCCGGGGAAGGGAACGAGACCCTTCCGTATCATCTCATCGGCGAGCGGGGAGTAGACCCTGACGTCTATCTGCCCCGTTCCGTCGTCCACCGTGAAGGTGAGGCCGAGCTTCCCGCCGGTCTGAGAGACGTAGGGCACCGTAACGACCGTTCCGTTTATCCTGACGACGGCGTAGTTCATCAGGTAGTTGCCGTAGACGTCGCTCACCCTGACGAGCGGTGCCTGGGCGCTCTGGGCGGCAACGAGCAGAACGGCGACGCCGATTACAGACAGGAGAATCGAGAGGTATTTGAGCCTCGATACGTTGAGCTTCTTCTGCTCCTTGAGTCCGTGGTAGTAGAGCTTTTTCTCACCCTTCTTCCCTGACATGAGCAGACCTCCGGATTATTTGACGTAGCAACCCAGTTGATGGATGCTCTTTTTAACGCTTTCGTGTCAAAACGGGACAGGAGTAACCAGGTTTGAATAAGGTGGAACGTTACGACCGGGGAAAATAATTTAAGGCCTCACTCAAAAGACGGGCCGTGAAGACGCTGACCTCCTCCTCGCCGTGATGGGTGAGGGTTCCAACGAGTTAACCCCTCACCATTGACGGGGAGGTTTGAGGGGTTTCATTAAAGCCCAAACTAACTTGGGTCTTCGACCCCTCCGGCCAGGTCTTAGGCCAGTTACCCCTACCTCCCGCTAAAGCGGAGAGGCTCGGGGTTATGGTTTTTACGGCCTTCCTCAAGATATTGAAAGCACCAACTAAATCCGCATTAAACACAAGCCCCGTCACGGGACACTTAAACAAACCACGAACAAATCTCGCCCCCTCGTGGGGCTTCCCGCAGACAGGGCAAAGCTTAGAAGTAAAAGCCTCACCAACAACCTCAACAACGATGCCATACTCCTCAGCCACTTCCTTCAAGCGTTTGATAACATAATTGAACCGCCAAACGTGAGAGAGGAGGAAGTTTTGTTTCCTGCTCTTCTCAGAGTTTCTGGCGATTCCTTTTGGATAACCAATGACAATCCTGCCAACGCCCAACTGATAAAGCCTCTCAAGGGTTTGCCTTACGGCAGTGTTAATGTAATGCCTCGCCTGGAGTTTGGCTTTCTCGTGCATCCTCTTGAGGTTCTTACTCTTCTTTGCACCGCTTTTGTTGATTTTGGACTGATACTCTGCAATCCTCTTCCGCCAGTAAAAGGCGATTGACTTTAATGGTCTTCCGTTCACAAGGAAGCTTTCGCCGTTTTCAACGTAAACGGCCATGAGATTGTTCACTCCCAAGTCAATTCCAGCGGAGAGGTTGCCTAACGGTCGTCTTGGAACTCTCACCCATTTATCATTGACCAGTTTCTTTTCCACGGTAAAGCTGACGTGAGCATACCACTTCTGCTTAACGGTATCGTAGGTGATTTCCAGTCTCCCCTGCTTGCCTTTGAAGTGTATCCTGCCTTTAAACTGGACTTCGAGGCGTTTGAACTTTCCGAGTCCCTTGAGGATTAACCTGTTGTCTTCAATCCTGTACTGGTCGTTTCTGAGGACTATTAAGCCTCCTTCTTTGATGTAGTTTGGGGGTTTTGGTTTGAGCCATTCGGGTAGTTCTCCATTCCGCCTTTTCCTGAGGAGGGAAAAGAAGCTTCTCCAGCTTTCAGCGTTCTTCCTGCAGATTTGCTGGACTGTTGCCGAGCCGATTTCCTTCTTAAACTCTTCATAAACTATCTTCTCGGTTTTGAGGAAGTCCACGGGCTTGCCTTCAAAGAATTCTCGTCTTCTCAGATAATTCACTCGGTTCCAGACTTTAGCTCCAGTATCGGCTAACTCGAAGAGTGTTTTCTCCTGTTCCTTTGAGGGTTGGAGTTTTACCGTTACTGCTCGCCTCATTCCAAAGTATGGTATTGTTCTTAGGCTTTAAAATAGTTTGCTTTCCTCTTTGAGGGCTGTTGGGCGGTTCACCGCATCCCCACCTTGAAGGGTGAAGCTTTCGAGAGAAAAAGGTAATAGTCACGGACAAGAGGAGGCACCTGCTCCACCCCCTGCTCGTCGCCTCAGCCAGCAGGGTGCTTCACCGGGGCAATCTCAGGGCCTTTGAAGCCGTTGCGGAGGCCTTCGAGAGGAACTACTTCTTCGAAAGGGTAGTGAGAATGCCCATGGACTGCTTCGGAAAGTACCTCGGAGAGAGCATTCTGCTCGGCGTTCAGGCCGGGTTCAACCGCCTCGATGAACTCCCGCCCGCGGCGGAGGGGGAGGGGGTGAGGCTGATCGAGACGGG
>NZ_LLYW01000020.1 GCF_001484195.1 Thermococcus celericrescens | reverse complement strand
GGGCTCCTGTCGGCTGGAATAGACGTAATAGACATCGGCCTCGCGCCCACGCCCCTGACCGGCTTCGCCATCAAGCTTTACGGTGCCGATGCCGGCGTCACTATCACGGCAAGCCACAACCCGCCCGAGTACAACGGCATAAAGGTCTGGCAGGCCAACGGAATGGCCTACACCCCCGAGATGGAGAACAGACTTGAGGCCATTCTGGAGTCCGGGAACTTCAAGAAGGCCCCCTGGAACGAGATTGGAACACTCAGAAAAGCCGACCCGCGGGAGGAGTACATAAGAAAAGCCCTTGAGATGGTTCACCTGGACGGTTCTTACACCGTCGTTATCGATTCAGGCAACGGGGCTGGCTCCATTCTGAGCCCCTACCTCCAGAGGGAGATGGGCAACCGCGTGATAAGCCTTAACTCTCACCCCAGCGGTTTCTTCGTCAGGGAGCTTGAGCCGAACGCGAAGAGTCTGTCCGCGCTGGCAAAGACTGTGAAGGCCATGAAGGCCGACGTCGGCATAGCCCACGACGGCGACGCCGACAGGATTGGAGTTGTGGACGATGAGGGCAACTTCATCGAGTACGAGGTCATGCTCAGCCTCATAGCCGGCTACATGCTCAGAAAGTTCGGAAATGGCAAAATCGTGACGACGGTCGATGCCGGCTTTGCCCTCGATGACTACGTTAGACCGTTGGGCGGCGAAGTTCTGAGGACGCGTGTTGGTGATGTTGCCGTTGCCGACGAACTGGCAAGGCACGGCGGAGTCTTCGGCGGTGAGCCGAGCGGAACGTGGATAATGCCCCAGTGGAACCTCACCCCCGACGGGATCTTTGCTGGGGCGCTCGTTCTTGAGATGATTGACAAACTCGGCCCGCTCAGCGAACTTGCTGAAGAAGTCCCGCGCTACGTAACACTGAGGGCTAAAATACCCTGCCCCAACGAGAAGAAGGCCAAAGCCATGGAAATAATCGCCCACGAGGCCCTCAGGAGCTTCGACTACGAGAGACTCATAGACATAGACGGCGTTAGAATCGAGAACTCGGACTGGTGGATTCTCTTCCGCCCGAGCGGAACCGAGCCGATAATGAGGATAACGCTGGAAGCTCATACAGAGGAAAAGGCCAAAGCCCTGATGGAGAAGGCTGAGGGGCTGGTCAGGAGCGCGGTGGAGCGGGCGTGAGATGAGGACTTACATCTTTTATGCCCTTCTCTCCGCTTTCTTTGCCTCCCTCGTCCCGATATTCGGAAAACTGGGCCTTAAGGACGTTGACCCAACGCTCGCGACGACCGTCAGAGCCGTCATAATGGCCGCCTTTCTCGTTGGCGTCGCCCTCGTGAGCGGGGTAACCAGAGAATCGCTGAACGGTAAAGCCTTGCTCTTCATAACCCTCTCCGGCCTTGCCGGCGCGCTCTCGTGGCTCTTCTACTTCATGGCTATCAAAAACGGTCGCGTTCCGGCGGTGGTCGCGATAGACAAGACGAGCGTCGCTTTGGCTATATTCCTCTCATGGCTAATACTTGGGAGCAAAATGGACGTGAAAACGGCCATTGGTGCGCTCCTAATAGTCCTCGGCGCCCTCCTCGTGGCCCTTTAAAGCGTTTTTCATCCTCTTCAAACTCTCCTCGATGTCGTCCTTGTCGAACTCGATGTAAGTTCCCTCCGGAAACCGCGCCATGAGTATCTCGAAGAGTATCCCGGGCATCTTCATGAGCTTGAAGCCCTGCTCCCCCACTATCTCCTTCGAACGGCTGAGTCTCTCCTCCTTGCTCAGGTAGAAGAACTCCTGCATGGCGGAATAGGGATAGCTTTCCGGATCGCTCGAACTCGTGTGGAAGACCCCGCAGGTTGGGGAGCCTTTGACCCCAACGAAGACGACCTTCTCGGGCCTTTCCTCTGTCAGAACCCGCCCTATGAAGTCCGCTATTATCTTTGCCCTCTCGCGCATGCCGAGCCTCTCGTAAACTTCTCTGCTTGCCGGTGCCCTCGGCCAGCCCATCAGCTCGTATTCGGGGCACGGATAAGCTAGAACCTGCCAGTCCTCGCCGAGCTCTCCAATCAGCTCCCTCAGGAGCCTCGCCGTCTTGTACTCCTTCCCTTTGGCCCCGCGGTAGACGTAGAATGGGCTTAGGAGGCATGGGGCAATGATGAGGAGCTTCATGGTTCATCCCTCGAAGGTTTTCAGAAAGGGAATCCTCTCGAAGTCGGAGTCATAGGCCCCTTTAAGGCCGTCCTGAATGGCAAGGGTAAATGCCCTTGGATCCCCAAGGTGCAGACCAACGAAAACCGATGAATCCACAAAGACCTCAGAACGACTCATAGTACGCCTCCTTCAGGCGCTTGTAGTCGATTTTTCCAACATTTCTGATAACCATTGAGTCAAGGAGTTCATCTAAGTCTGTCTCGATGATTTTTATCCTCACCCTTGCATGATCGTGCAGATGGGGCTTTTTCAGAGGCTTCAGAACGCCGTTCTCGTACACGGCCTCTATGATCTCCTCCATGGTTCCACCCAATATCCTTTGGTGAAACTTCCTTTAAACCTTCCCTGTGATTTCTTCAATTATCCCCTCGACTTTCTCTCTCAGCCCCTCCAGCGTTCCCTCGTTGGTTATCACGTAGTCAGCTAAACCCTTCAGCTCGCTCGTGCGGTATAAGCGCTCCTCGGCGTCGTCCATGGCCTTGAAGTCCTCGAAGCTCTTGATGCCCTTGTCCTTGCTCGCCTTCCTCCTCATCAGGCGCTCGAACCTTACCTCCGGCCTTGCCTCGACGTAGATGACCTTTCCGCCGAGCCTCTTGACGGCCTTTATCTCCCCCTCGGAGCGGACGCCGTCTATGACGATGTTCTTACAGTGCCTCATCTTGTCAACGGCGAGCCTTATGAGTATGTCCTCGCCGTAGGTTTCCTTGAGGTACTTCCCGAACTCTATGAGTCTGTCCCGCGTCGGCTCGGCCTTCTCCGGCAGCTCGGGAATCCACGAGTAGTCCGAGACGTTGTGGGTGAGCAGGTCTATCAGTGGGTCGCTGCAGGAAACCCTGCAGAATCCCTTCTCCTCGAAGAACTCCGCAACCGTCGTCTTTCCGGCGGCGATCTTTCCAACGACACCGACTATCATCTTCTCCACATCCTCCAGATTAGATTGGCCCCGTCGGTCGATTCCATAAGTCCCTCGTAGGTTAAGTCTGTGATGAACCGAATTAAGGCTTTTTTGTCGTACATTACGGGCCTCTCAAAGCCGAAGAGGTACTTCAGCTCGAAGAAGCCTATGTGCAGCAGCCGGAAGGGGTTGAGGAGGGCGATTTCCTTCTCGAATCTTAGACCGAAGGGAAAATCCGCCAGAACGAGCTTTGCCCCACGATCCTCCGCGAGGGCGACCAGTTTTCCTTCGTCCGGAAAGAACAGCTCCTCCGGCCCGGCCTCTATCGGCTCGTACTTCAGCCTTGGGAACGCGTACCTGATTCCAACGGCCTCGTGGGGAAGGTTCAGCCTTTCAGCAAAGCCGAGCAGGGCTTTCGCGTTGAAGCTCATGAAGACGAGCGTTTTGAAGTTCCCTCTGACATCCGGCCACTTTCGCGGGGGGAACCTCTTCTCCGCCTCGATTATCGGAAGGAGGAATTCAAGCTCCGTTCCCTCAACGAGTTTTTCGGCTTCCTCGAGCTTCCTCCGCTTTATCTCTAGGTCGAGGTTTGAGTAAACGGTCAGCTGTTTAACTCCGAGCCTCTCGCGGAGCTTTCCGATGACGAAGCTGTTGCCTATGACGACGCTCTTGTCTGTCCTGTCGTGGGCGATTATGAAGAGCTTGTCGCCCTCGGGGTCGTAGCGAACCTCGTCTATCCTGAACGGGCTCTCCGGAAAGCCGTTCTCGCGCCTTATATCTCTGACCAGCTTTGATATCTCCCCGACCGTGAACATGGTTCTTCCCTCCTACCTCAAAGGGTGGACTTTTAAGGTTCTCGGCGGGAGGTTTGTTCCAAAACACGAACAAAAATTTATATAACCTGGAACAAATTCCCTCCGGTGATGTGGGTGAGGATGAGTTCGAGGGAGATAGCTCTAATCGGTATGATGCTGGGACTCTCGCTGCTCTTTGATGTGATGCCGATAGAGATGCCCACCGTATGGGGGATGAAGATAGACCTCGTGGCGGTTCCGATAGTGATGGCCTACCTCCTCACTGGGTTCGCCGGGGGATTAACCGCGGTTCTGCTGCTGTTTGCGGGCCTCAGCGTGGTATCCTCGGCCAGCTGGCTCGGGGCCATGATGAAGTCCCTAGCCACCCTCTCGGTCATCGTGGGCTTTGAAGCGGCCAGGAGACTCACGCGCTTTGACCTTGGCAATGGGGCGAGGCAGAGGCTTGTTCTGTTTGCGGTGGTTGCATACCTGGCCGGAATCGCGATAAGGATACCCCTCATGCTGGCCCTCAACTACTACGTTGCCCTTGAGATATGGCTCGGCCTTCCAAGGGAGCAGGTGATCCAGGCTGTCGAGAGCTGGACGGGCGTTCCTTTCTGGGTTGCAATAGGCCTCCCGAATGCCATTCAGAGTGCCATCGACGTCTTTGTGGGGCTTGCCGCGACGATACCTGTGTTAAGGCGCCTTCCGCACCTGCTGGATTAGTGCTTCCAGGTTTTCTTTTTTGAGTCCTCTTTCTTCAAGATAGCCGTTCCATCTCTCTGCGTAGTCCATGAACGTTCCATCCCCCGTCCGGGTGTAGAGCCAGACGAGGAGCTTGATGTGGAGCCGGTGGTAGTCTTCTCTGGCCTCTGGTCCTTTAACCGAGTAGAGGCTCCACTCACCACTATCGCAGTCTGGAAGGGCCCGTTTAACGCTTTTTACGCCCGCGTTGAAGAGCTCCAGTGCCCGTTCATCGCCCGTGAATCTGTGGTAGAGCCACAGCCCCTTCATAGTGATGATGTGGCCGTTGAGGACGAGAAAGTCCGGGCGGTAGGGGTACTCGAGAAACCAGATCCCGTAGGCAGTGTTCTCGACGAAACCGTCGTGCTCGGGGGACAGGTAGAACGAGTTAAAGAGCCGATGGGCCGCGCGCAGGTATGTCTCGTTGCCGGTCTCGTTGTATAACCACGCGTAGAGGCCGGCGAGCATTCCCTGTGAAAACGACGAGACCCAGGGTAGCCTGATCTCCCTGGTGCTTGGTGGCTCGAAATAAACGTTGAAGATGCCCGCTTCGCCGGTGCTTTGATGAACCACCTCCATAAGGGGGAGCATTTCCTTTAGAAGTGCCTCCGCCCTTCTATCTTGGCCCGTCTTCAGGTAGTGGTACGCCCAATTGGAGGCCGTCACAGGGTAATACTGAAAACCGCGCCCCCTGTAGTACACGAAGGGCAGCGTGCTCGTGAAGTTCTGACATTCCACGTAGGGGATGCTTTCGAGGGGCCGCTCCCTGGAGAATGAGACGACGTGGTAATCGGTACCCGGCGGCTCTCTCTTCGAGAAGTAGCAGAGGTTGGCGCGGAGGGTGAGGTTCAGTATCTCCAGCTCGGCCCGAGTAAGACGTCGTTTCCGTGCGATTGAGGAGAACACCTCGATGGGATAGTGGACGTCCGGGAATTCCAAGGAGGCATTGAACGCTTTCCCTATGACCTCCCGTAGGGAGGGATACTCCTCCATGAGGAGTTCATAGTCCCCCGGTCCGGCGGGCGGGGATTCAATCGGAGGTGTGTGAATGGGCGTGGCTGTGCTACTCACTGGGTTGGACGAGGTTTGGTCTTTTTCTTTTTCATTCGTTCCCAGGCAGCCGGAGGCTATGATGAGGAGCGTTACCAAAATTACTGTTGCTGTTTTTCTCATGGAACTCATAGTTAACACTATCTGAAAGAGTTAAAAAGCTTTTCGAAAGATTTTAAAAATAGTTAGAGGTTCCCGAGTATTTCCTCCTCTTCCATCGTCCTCTCGCAGTAGTGGCAGCGCACCTTAAGGGGCTCCCTTGAGACGACGTAGAATTTGGAGACTGTGTACTCGTGGTTACTGACGCAGTTGGGGTTCGCGCAGCGAAGGATTCCGGTTATCTCGTCCGGAATCTCGACCTTGAACTTCTCCGCCACTTTGTAGTCCCGCACTATGTTCACGGTCGCGCTCGGGGCAATGAGGGCTATTTTGTTGACCTCCTCCTCGCTCAGGAACTTGCCCTCTATCTTGACGATGTCCTTCCTTCCGAGCTTCCCGCTGTGGACGTTCGAGGCGAGAAGGAGAACGCCGCCGTTCGGCCTGTTGAGGCGGAGTATCTCGATGACCTTCAGCCCCTTTCCGGCCGGGATGTGGTCTATGACGGTTCCCTCTCTGATGGCGGTAACCTTGAGCTCGGCCATTCACAGCACCCCCAGGGTCAGTCCGAGAAGGGCCATTCTCACGGGAACTCCGGAGAAGACCTGCCTGAAGTAGAGCGCGTGCTTCGTCCTGTCGACCTCTGGGTGTATCTCGTCGACCCTCGGGAGAGGGTGCATTATTCTGAGGCTTTCCTTCGCGTTCTTCAGAACCGTGCAGTTAACCTGGTAGCTACCCTTGACCTTGAGGTACTCCTGCTCGTCCGGGAAGCGCTCGCGCTGGATTCTGGTGACGTAGAGAACGTCCAGCTCCGGGATCGTTCCCTCCAGGTCGGTCGTCTCGTGAATTCTAACCCCCTTCTCGCGGAGCTCTTCAACGATGTGCTTCGGCATCCTCAGGAGACCCGGCGAAATCAGGTAGAGCTCGACGTCGTAGAAGGCCAAAGCCTCCGCCAGGCTGTGGACGGTTCTCCCGTACTTGAGGTCGCCGAGCAGACCTATGGTCAGGCCGTCTATCCTTCCGAAGGCACGTTTTATCGTGTAGAGGTCGAGCAAAGTTTGCGTCGGGTGCTGGTTGCTGCCGTCGCCGGCGTTGATCACCGGTATCTCCGCCATCTCCGCGGCGAGCCTCGCGACTCCCTCCATCGAATGGCGTATAACTATCACGTCGCTGTACTGCTCGACCGTCTTTATCGTGTCGGCCAGGCTCTCGCCCTTCTTGACGCTCGTGCTGGCGGCGGAGGAGAAGCCTATGACCGAGCCGCCGAGGCGGTGCATGGCGCTCTCAAAGCTCAGTCTGGTTCTCGTTGACGGTTCGAAGAAGAGCGTCGCGAGTATCTTTCCCTTCGCGTAGTCGAGTGCGCCCTTCTCGTTGAGTTCCGTTTCAAGCCTTTCGGCAACGTTCAAAACGAACTCGATGTCCTCTTTGGAGAAGTCCCTAACGCTTATCACGTCGCGTCCTTTCCAGTCCATAAAAGCCCTTCTCGTGTAAATTTCGAAGGGTTTTTAAACGTTTTTTAACATAAACTTGTCGACGGTAACCCTTTAAAGCTGGGTTCAAAATTTCCATAACCTGGTTTTAGGGTGGTAGCATGAGGACGCCCAGCGTGTACGTAGCCGAGGAGCTGATGCCTTTTCTGAGGGCCAAGATAGCGGAGAGACTTTACCGCGAGGGCATGAAGCAGTCCCAGATAGCCGAGTACCTCGGCATAACCCAGGCGATGGTTAGCAAATATCTGGCCGGGAAGTATAAGATGCCCCCCGCGGAGGTGGCCGAGAGGCTCGAAGACATGGCCAACGACGTGTCTTCCTTCATACTCTTCGGGGGGAGCAGGGAGGATGCGATACTCCTCGTGGCGAAGCACATTTTTGATCTGTTTCAAACCGGTTTTCTGTGCAGGTTCTATTCCGAGTACGCCGGTGTGAGCGAGGACTCCTGCAGGTCGCTCTTTGAGGTCCAGCCGCTGAGGAGCGAGATACTTGAGGTTCTGAACATGGCCCTCAACGAACTTCTCAGGGATGAAAAGTTCCCAGCCCTCATCCCGGAGGTCAGAAGCAACTTCGCCTACTCCCTTCCGTCCCCGCGGGGCATCGAAGACGTTGCGGCGATTCCCGGAAGGATAACCGCCGCCAAGGGTAAAGCCTTCGCCCTTCCGCCCGAGTTCGGGGCGAGCGGTTTTACCGCGGGCATACTCGTTAAGCTGGCCGCGATACGGCCCGAAATACGGTGCGTTCTCAACATCAGGTACGGCCGTGACATAGAATCCGCCCTGACTGCCGCGGGGTTCAAGGTCGGGAGGGTAAAACGGGGAGGCTGAGCGAGGATGAGGCCGTGAGGGTTATAGCCGATGTCTTCGGGCAGGATGCCTATGACGCAGTCGTTGACGTGGGCGGCCTTGGGGTCGAACCGCTGGTCTATATATTCGGCGAGACGCCCTTCGACGTCGTTGAGAAGCTCAAGAGGCTGGTGGGGAACCTTTGAGGAGATTTCTCTTCCTCTACGTGCTCCTTCTTCTGTTTCTGAACCTAACGCCGAGGGTTCCGTCGTCGCCCGTGGCCAACGGGGATAAACTGGCCCATTTGGTAGAATTTGCTGCTCTGGGCTTTCTTGGATGGCGTTTATGGACTTACCTCCTGCCCCTGCCCTTCCTCCTGGAGTTCCTTCAGCTCTTCATCCCCGGGAGAACGTTCTCCTTCGCAGACATGGCCGCAAACCTAATAGGCTTCACCCTCGGAGTCACCGCGGGGTGGTGGTATGACGGTTCTCACGAGGGAACTGAGGTTTCAAACGAAGGGGGAGATTGACCTCATCGACATAACCCGTGAGGTGGAGAGAATCGTTGAGGAATCCGGGATCGAGAACGGCCAGGTTCTGGTCTTTGTTCCCGGAGCGACGGGTGCGATAGTCACGATAGAGCATGAATCCGGTCTTCTGGAGGACTTCAAGCGGGCTTTGAGGGAGCTGATTCCCAAAGGCAAAGGCTACCTCCACGACAGGATAGACGACAACGCCCACAGCCACCTCCGCGCTACGCTCCTCGGGGCGAGTGAGTGCTTCCCCGTCGTTGACGGCAGGCTCGTGCGCGGAACCTGGCAGCAGATTTTCTTCGTCGAGCTGGACGTGATACCGAGGCACAGGAGGGTCGTGGTGCATGTTATGGGGGAGTGAGACTTTTGATGACCTTTTTGGATTCAAGAAACGCCGTGAAAAGGGGGTAATAACCCGCCCAAGTTCATCGGCTCCGCCTTCGGCGGCACTCCCCGGGCAGAATAAATTGGACGTTATCCCTAAAAGGCTTCCGGTGGTTTGGTCCGCGGCGGATGTGGACGGGTATCTGCTCTGGTTACCTTACTCTCCTCAGCCTTGTACTCGCGAACACAAGCAGCTCGTCGTTTACGTAGACGCTGCCGGTCATCACGGCTTCTTTATCGCTCAGAAAGTAGTAGTGCGTGGTGTTGCGCCTGCGTTCGATGGTTCCGTCCTTCCCAACTGCCTCGTAGAGCTCCACTATGTATATTTGGTCGTCGGTAATGATGCCCTCAAAGGAGTGGTTTCTGATTTCCTCGGCCGTGTTCGGGTCCTCAACCGCTTCTCCTGCCCATAACAGCCGGTTCCCTTCGATTCTCATCTGTGCAATCCCAACGTAATCGCTCTTTGTCCCATCTGGTCTCACAAAGAAGTTTCTCTGGATTATAGTGCCCTCGGGAGTGGTTTCAACCTCGATTATCATCTTTCCGCGCTGTGTGATTCCCTCCATCTGGTTAACGTAGTTTGAAAACTCCCCTTCCCAGATGCCAGTATTTTTTAAAAACGCATCGGTTTTGTTGGTATTTCCATTCATTGGTAATATTCCTCCATTATTCACTTCAAAGTTGTCAATGATGCTGTGCAGAAAGGGCAAACACCTCAAAGCTCTTTGTCACCTGAGCTCCCTCATCTGCACTACCAATTAATTCATCAATTCGTGGGATTTTTACGTATATTAACTTTCTGATTATTGTCCAGTAAGTATATATAATGTCTTGTAAGAATCAATTATTCCCAATATCAACTAACTTGGAGGGGAGTTCTGGAATGGAAGTGGTAATTCTCGGCTCTGGAGTATATAGCGGTACGCCTAAACCTCTATGCAACTGCGAGAACTGTTCTAAAGCTAGGAAGTTTCCACTATACCGAAGAACGCGCTTCTCAATTTACATTCCCAAAATTAGGGCACTGATAGATCCATCACCTGATCTGCACTACCACTTGGAGCATCTGAATGAGCGGATTGAGCACGTTTTCATTACCCACGCCCACTTTGACCACATAGGTGGACTTCCTGAACTTCAGATTTTTAAGCACATTAGGCTTTACGGGCATCCTAAAACCCTCCAGGTGGCAAGATACCTGCAAAAGCGTTTTGTAGGAGAGAGCAGATGGCGCTGGGAGTATTTTCCATTGGAGTTTAGCAGGTGGTATGACTTTGGCTTTAGGGTCTATCACTTTAAAGTTCCCCACCAGCCAATAGAAGTTGCTGGAGGGTTTATAATTAAAATTGGGAGCAAGAAGATAGCAATTACCGGCGACACCGGCCCGGAGATTCTCAATGATAGCAGGGCATTGGAGGAGATGAAAGGCGCTGACTTGCTGGTTGCGGATATGACGCATAAGCATTCAATTCCACAGGCTCATCTTGGGGTTGATGATGCAATAAAGCTCGCCCAAACTGTCAAACCAAAGAAGGCTGTTTTTGCTCACATAAGTCATGCAAATTACCCGCATGAAGAGCTTGAGGAGATGGTGAAGCCGTACATGGTGGCGAGGGACTTTATGCACATTAACATTTAAGTTGGCGAACTCACGGAAGATAGACGTATCCCTCAAAGGAATTGAGCGTAAAACAAAAGCGGGCTTTCCCTCCCAGGAATCGTGAGGGGTAGGACTCTTTCAGAATGGATATTCTTTACCTTCTCTCGATTTTGGATATTTTGGAGTTGGGCTGGATACATGGGCTTCATTCATTTTTAATCAAGAGCCACCACACATCATTTCCCTGAAACCCACACCGTCTGTAGATGATTTCGGGCTTGGTTTTATTGTTAACCTCTCCTGAGACAGTAGTAAATGCCGCACGATCTTGGAGGCGCCTGAGCAGCTCCAATACGATAGTTTTGCCTATGCCTTTTCCTCTGTACTCTGGAAGAACCTGTATCCACTCAAGGGAGCCCTCCCGAATTGTGGGATCAAACTCTGCAATTCCTAAGCCTGCAGGAGTGTTTTTCTCACTATCAATTACCCAAATCCATAGATTTGGATCAAATACTGGGTGCTTAGTCCAGCTTTTTACAATTTCGGGATTCACGTTTATGTCCTCGTAACATTTCTTGATGATATCGGCAACAATGTCAATTTCTCTCTTTATATCCACGTTGGCTATGCGAAAGCCCTGTGGTGGCTTTGTTTCTTTAATTTTCTGGTTTTTATGAATAAGCCGGAAGTACGGCCTCATCACGTCAAATTTCTCGGTGGGAAAATCCTTCAGGAAATCTTGGTGCACAAGGGCAAACTTCATACTTTCCAAACGTTTCTCGGGAATTTCTGGTGGACTTCTGTCTCGGTTCCAGTACACGTATAGAGCATCATCCTTCCATGCCTTGAGTTGCGTTACTACGCCGTTTTCAATCTTAAGGGATGTCTCAAATTTGTTAATTTCTTTTAGAGTCTTCCATAGAGCGTTTGGTAAAACTTGGCAGGGGTTTTCAGAGTATGCAGAAATGATAGCACTGCGAAAGGTAATATGCTCGGTTTCTAAAGTCAATGTAACCACGCCTCCAAAGTAGTCGGGAATTTAACTTTTGAGTGATTCAGCCACGTGGAATTTAATCCTTTCTGTCGGAGGTTTATTGCTATCGTTATTTCCTCCTTGAACTTTTCACTCTCCCAGGGGAACGCGTCTAAACCTCCGTTTTTGTCCTTAAACGCCAGCCGTCAATATCAAACCCTCCCATCTTTTCAAAGACATGGGAGATGAGCTCCTCAAGCGCTTCAACTTCCTTGTTCCTCATTGCCTTCAGGAACAGTTTAACAAACCTTTCATCGGGGGACGGCTCGAAAAGGTATGCCTTTCTGAATCCTTCCTCGGTGAACAGGCGGTAGACTTTGCTCGCTGGAGGGACTTCAACGCAGAGGAACTTTGAGTAAATTCTAAGGGTTTCGTTGAGGGCAATGTGGTACAGGTAGGGAAAGCTTGGGTCGTTCCTCTCCTTCGCGTCCTTTACGCTGTCGAGGCGGCCCATAGGCCGTACTTTGCAATCTCGACCCAAACACCATCTGGGCTCTCAAAAGGCTTTCCCATGTACTCCAAGGCTTCTTTTTTGAGCTTCTCCGGGATGCCGGTTTTATCGAAGAGCACCTTTCCGATTGCCACTATCCTCGCCGTGCACCTGCTACCCTCCTCGTGTTCCTTTTCGAAGTAGTGTTTAATCTGTCGGGCGGGTTTGCGAAGTATTCGATTAAAATACCGTCGATTATTTTGTTTCCCCTCTCGCGCCAATCAACATTATCTGAAAGGATGATGTAGACATCGACATCGGAATACTTGGTTTCCATACTTATTGCGTAGCTCCCCGTGAGCAGAGCAGCCTCAACAAAGTCTTTCTCCCTCCACTCCTCAAGGAAAATTTCCAAAGCGAGTTGCCTGTTGTTTTTGTTTGATACCTTTTCCAAATCCAGTCCCTCCATTTACCTTATCGTTTTCATGGTGCTTAAAACCTTCAATATATGTCTCCTCAGCTCATTGTATGCAATAGCTCCTGTGACGTGCCCTCTGTTTATAGTGTGCAGTTTTTTCTCGTCGTAACACTGCTTTTGTCGCTCAAATATGAGTATCCGGTCGTATCTTGCTAGCAAGGGATAAACATTATCCTTTCTGGAGCTGGCAAACTCTTCGTCAAAGTTAAGGGTCTCCTGTATTGGGTGGAGATTCTCCAATGCCGAGGTGCCACGAGCTTACCCTCGAGCCTCATCACCGCAACGCCAACGTAGTTTGTAAATTCTCCTTCCCATACTCCATTTTCCTTCAGAAATGAAGCGGTCAGGTTGATACCATTATTTTCCATTCGACGACCCCGAGAAGATGAGAGAGAACTGGAGTGAATGAAAGAAGAGAGAAGAGCTCACTCCTTCTTGACGTGCTTCTCGACGAACTCCTTGAGGACGTCCTTGAGCTTCGGCTCGCCGATCTCCTCGAGCTCGTACCTGACCCTGACGGCCGGCTTGTTGAGCTTCATGACGCGGCGGAGGTCGATGGGGGTACCCATGATGACGACGTCGGCATCGGCGCGGTTGATGGTCTCCTCAAGCTCCCTGATCTGCTTCTCGCCGTAGCCCATGGCCGGCAGGATGACGTCGAGGTGGCTGTACTTCTTGTAGGTGTCGATGATCGAGCCGACGGCGTAGGGCCTCGGGTCGATTATCTCCTTGGCGCCATACTTCTTGGCGGCGATGTATCCGGCACCGTACTTCATGCCGCCGTGGGTGAGGGTCGGACCGTCCTCGACGACGAGAACGCGCTTGCCCTTGATGAGCTCCGGCTGGTCGACGTAGAGCGGTGAGGCACCGTCGATGATGACGGCGTTCGGGTTGACCTTCTCGATGCTCTCGCGAACCTTCTGGATGTCATCGCGGTTGGCGGTGTCGATCTTGTTGATGATTATGACGTCTGCAGCGCGGAAGTTGGTCTCACCGGGGTGGTACTTGAGCTCGTGGCCGGGCCTGTGCGGGTCGGTGACGACTATCCAGAGGTCGGGCTCGTAGAACGGGAAGTCGTTGTTTCCGCCGTCCCAGAGGATTATGTCGGCCTCCTTCTCGGCCTCGCGGAGGATCTTCTCGTAGTCAACGCCCGCGTAGACAACCATGCCCCTATCGATGTAGGGCTCGTACTCCTCGCGCTCCTCGATGGTGCACTCGTGCTTGTCGAGGTCCTCGTAGCTGGCGAAGCGCTGGACGATCTGCTTCCTGAGATCGCCGTAGGGCATCGGGTGTCTTATGGCGACGACCTTGTAGCCCATCTCCTGGAGGATCTGGGCGACCTTCCTGCTGGTCTGGCTCTTTCCACAGCCGGTTCTAACTGCTGTGACCGCTATAACCGGCTTGGTGCTCTTTATCATGGTGCTCTTCGGGCCGAGGAGCCAGAAGTCGGCTCCAGCGCTGTGGGCCCTTGAAGCGAGGTGCATGACGTGCTCGTGGGA
This sequence comes from Thermococcus celericrescens, assembly GCF_001484195.1. Taxonomy (NCBI): domain Archaea; kingdom Methanobacteriati; phylum Methanobacteriota; class Thermococci; order Thermococcales; family Thermococcaceae; genus Thermococcus; species Thermococcus celericrescens. The sequence goes on along the minus strand of NZ_LLYW01000020.1, from coordinate 15,755 downwards.
AACGTCGGAGTAGGCGAAGACGACGACGTCGATGTCGTGCTCCTTGATTATCTTCTCAAGGTCGTCCTCGCTCCATATCGGGATTCCGTTCGGGTAGAGTTCTCCGGCCAGCTCGGGCGGGTAGACCCTGCCCTCGATGTCCGGAATCTGAGTGGCGGTGAAAGCGACTACCTCGTACTCGGGATTGTCCCTGAAGAACGTGTTGAAGTTGTGGAAGTCCCTTCCGGCGGCGCCCAAAATCAGAACCCTCTTTCTCCTCTTCTCGGCCATTTCGACCACCTCAAAAGTTTTTAATCAGGCACTGGTGTATCGTTTTTGGCATTTATAACGGTTTTTGTTTAATGGTGCAAGCTCCTGGTGTGGATTATTCGGTACGGCCATCAGTGGACTGAAAAACATTCAAGCGCCGCTGGGTAATCTCCGTTTGAATTTACCTGTGGGATTAATAACCCGCCCGGCCATTCCCCAACGTCCACAACCGTTAATAATTCCTCCAACGAGAAGATGGGGCGATACCTATGCCGTCGGTGGATGTTAGAACACACACGGCCTTGCATGTGGTCAAAGGCGCCGTTGTCAAGGTTTTGGGTGAAAAGGCCAAGTGGACGACGAGCGTTTACGTGGACGGAAACCATGGAAGGGTGACCGTCAAGTTCGACAGGAAGCCGACGCCTGAAGAAATCGCCGAGATAGGGCGCCTCGCCAGCGAGAAGGTTAGGGAGAACGTTCTGGTTAGGGTCTATGAGCTTCCCAGGGAGGAGGCCGAGGAGCGCTTCGGCGAGGATATGTACGACCTCTTCCCGATTCCGCCAGAAGTTAAGACGCTGAAGGTAGTCGTCATAGAGGGCTGGAACGTGAACGCATGCAAGGAGGAGCATACCGCAACGATTGGAGAAATCGGGGAGATAAAAATCAGAAAGGTCCGGTTTAGGAAGAGCAAGGAACTGCTTGAGATCAGCTTTGACGTGCTGTAGCTCACCTAACCCACAGCGCTCCTGCCATGCCGAAGTATGTCGGGCAGGCGTAGGAGGTTTCCCTCACCCCCATCGGGACCCTCTTCAGAAGCCCGTGGAGGACGAGGAGCTGCCAGTAGCTGTCTACAAGGGCTTTTCTCACGAGCTCCTTGGGGATTTCCATGAGCTTTTCCAGCCTGTTTTCCGAGATAATCTCCATGACGAGCCTGTCGTACTCCTCGCTTTCCTTTACCTTTCCGTACGGGCCCTCCTCACTGTGCCCGTGCCCGTGGTCGGCGCTGGCTATGAACGCCACCCTCTTTTCGCTCCATTCTATGACGTCTCCAATAACCTCTCCGAAGCGAACGAGCACCTCCCTGGGCACATTTCTGGCCGGCGTCAGGAGAACGAGCGGCTTCTTTTCGAGGAAGTGCAGGGGTATCAGCTCGCCCCAGCTCAGCGGCCACCGGGAGTAGTCTCCGCTCAGCGCGGCGAAGTTCATGTCCACCACAGGCAGGCCGGCGCTCTTTGCCGATTCGTAGATTTTTCTCGCGAGCTCTTTCTCCGTTCTCCATTCGCCGGGGAGCTCCTTGCCCTCGAAGCCGAGCCACGAGACGAGGTGCTCGGCCATGACCACGCCAAGGTGGTCGCTCATCCGGACGTTGTGCGGGCTTATGAGGACGTAGGCATCGGCGTCACTGAGGGCCCTTCCTATCTTCCCGAGAACCTCGGCGAGCCTCTTCGTCTCCTCGTCTTCCGGCTCCAGGACGGGGTTTCCATGGGGCATCATCGCGGCTCCGATCAGCATGTTATCACCGGTGTTGCTACATATTTCCCGTTTATACGTTTTGCTCGGTTTTACCGTTCGCCGTTTCTTTCTGAATTTTTGCTTAGAGTAAGGCTTATAAACATTTACACCGTGGTAAATGTTTGGTGAGTGGTGTGGATTTTGGGCTATTGATGGAGCGCTACGGCTATGCGCTCCTGCTTAGGCTCATGATTGCCCTCTCGATCGGCGTTATAGTCGGGACGCTACTCTTCTGGGGTTACTTTACCAACGGTATCGCCGCGTTCTTTGTGTGGCTTTATGCTGGAGTCATGCTCCTCCTGAAGCGCCTTTATGAGTTCCTATTTGCGGAGAACCCTAATCTGCTGTCCGAGAAAAATGAGGGGAACAGGCAGCGGGCAAAGCGCTTCTTTATGAATCGTTTTTGATGCAGTTTTCCAGCCCTTCGAGCGGACACTCCCTCACCTTACCCTGCCCTGCCGTCGAGAGAGTCTTCAACCCGGAGCCAGTGAGTATCGAGACGACCTTGGCTCCGCTTGGAAGGTCGAGCTTCTCCAGTGCTGCTATACCCGTAGCACTCGCCGGCTGGACGAAGAGGCCTTCACCGGCGAGCTTCCTCTGCGCTTCGAGTATCTCCTCGTCGGAAACGGCCATACATTTCCAGTCGAAGTCCTGCATGAGCCTCAGAACCGTGTTCCCGCTCGGCGGATATGGGTTGGCTATGGCCTTGGCTACCGTTTTGGGACTCTCAAAGCGCTCGATTTTTGCCCTGCCCTCATCAAAAGCCCTGCATATCGGTGAGCAGCCCTCGGCCTGAACCGCGATAAGGGTTGGAAGCCCATCGATGAGCCCGCTCTCGTGGAGCTCGATGAAGCCCTTGGCGATTCCGCGGAAAAGGCCGCCTGAGCTGGTCGGGATTAGAACGTAGTCCGGGCTCAGTTCCTCGGCTATCTCGAACGCTATGCCCTTGTAGCCCTCGATCCGGAAGGGGTTGTCCGAGTTGATAAAATAGACCCCGAGCTTTTCTCCTAGCTTCAGGCTCTCGAAGTAGAGCCTCCCGTAGTCGCCGTGGACTCTGATGACCTCGCCGCCGTAAACCCAAACGGCCTTCAGCTTCTCGTCGCTCGCGTTTTCAGAGACGAGGATTTTGGCTTCTACTCCAAAGCGGGAAGCGTAGGCCGAAACGCTCGCCGCCATGTTGCCGGTCGATACCGTTCCGACAGCTCTGTAGCCGGCCTTGAGGGCATGGCTGATGGCCAGAAACGTCCCCCTATCCTTGAAGCTCCATGTCGGGTTTACGGTCTCGTTCTTGAGGTAGAGCCGGATTCCGAGCTCTTTGCCGAGCCGGGACTCAACCAGTGGTGTGTCGCCTTCGCCGAGGGAAAGTTCCAGAACCGGTTCCACCGGCCAGAAGTCCCAGAACCGCTCCCAGACGCTCTTCCCTATGTATGGCTCGCCCGTGAATCTTTCGAACTCCACAGGCTCGCCGCATTCACACCTCTGAACCGGTTCGTCGTAGGTTTTCCCGCAGATTGAACAGACCAGCCTCACATCAGTCCCTCCTTTCGGCGATCAGGAGAACGGAGCTTCCGTCAATTCTTATCGTGTAGTTCGCGTAGGTGTTGCCCTCCGCGAGCCTGGAGACGGTTTCTCCAAAGGCTTTCGCGGCTTCGGGGGTTGAGAAGACCACCTTCCACTGGAGGAGGTAGCCCGTCGCGTTCTGGGTTAGGAGAAGCCTATCCCCGCGCCACGCACTCGAGACGTTCCAGGCGGTTTCGTCCTTCAGCTTCGCAACGTCCCTGAGGAGGAGGTAGACGTAGTACTCGCCGAGCCTGTCTTCCTTGAGGACGCGTGAGTTTGGCGGTGCGTTCAGGGTGACGTTGAGGGGGGTAACGTTTTCGAGGTACAGCTCGGGGTGCATGACCTGCTGCGCCGAGACCGGATAGCGGCTGTAGGCCTCGTTAACGAGCTCCCAGCCGCTTTTCTCGTAGAGGTACCTCACGAAGCGGTCGCCGAAGACGTAGGGGAAGATGTGGAGGTCGGTTAGGGGATCCCCGCTCAGCGAGCGTATCTTGTGGATGGGTATCCTGTTCTTCTCGCAGTAGAGGTCTGCAACGAGGTCGGCATCGCCCTCGATGAGGGATTGAACCGCTATGGTGCCGTCGTAGGTGTCGACACCGTACTTCGCGTCGAACCACTGCTTCTGGAGCACGTGAACGCTCTCGTGGGCTATCGTCCTCCTGGCAGTGTCCGGGTCAGACATGAAGTTCTCCTGGATGATGTAGATGGTATCCCCCACCGTTGCTGCTATCCATCCTGCGCTCCTCTCAGTTTCCTTTTTGATGTACTGGTAGTCCGGCGGAAGGAGGAGGGTCATCTTGTAGGTCAGCTCCTCGGTTCTCATCCTCTCGATGTCCGCTTTGCCAGGCTTCCATTTAACTAAAGCCTCGCTCTTCGTGAGAACCACTATCTCGGGCCTCTCCTTGAAGGTGAGTTTCCTTATCCCCTGAACCTGGTCGAGTATCCCGTTTACCTCTCCGAGAACCGCGCTCGGGTTGACGGTTAGCCTCTCCACTGCGTAGAGCGCCGAGATGAGCAGGACTATCAGCCCGAGAACCGCCAGCTTTTCAGGGAGATTTCGCATGTTACCAACTCGAAAAGAGAATTAAAAAGGGCTTTGGTGCGACCGTTGAACGGTTCACTCCCTGAACTCAACGAACTCCTCCTTCATGCCGTCCTTCGTTATGACGACGACCTGGATCTTCCTATCACCGGTGTAAACGTCGCGCTTTCCGGCGGTTCTCACGGCCCTGACTGCCAGCTCTTTCGCCTCCTCTACGCTCATGTCCTTCTTGAAGCCGTCTTCAAGGATGGCTATGGCGAAGGGGCTTCCCGAGCCAGTGGCGGTGTAGTCGTCGAAGACGAGACCGCCCATCGCGTCGAGGTTGGCCAGGGTGGGCTCGTCGACGTAGCCACCTATGATTATCTGGACGAGGTAGGGGAACCACTTGTTCTCGTTCAGGATATTGCTGAGAAGGTTCGCCATCGCCCTTGTGGTCATCGGCCTGTTCCAGGTGAACTGGTAGTAGCGCGCCTCTGCTTCCAGAGTCCTTGCGAGGGCCTGCACGTCGCCGACGCTTCCCGCGGTGGTTATCGCTATCCTGTCGGTGATTGGGACTATCTTCCTGATGTTGAGGGTCTCGACCATGTGGTCGAGGGAAGCCTGCGTATCCGCGGCCAGAACAACGCCGTCTCTGGCCTTTATTCCCACGGTGGTGGTACCGGTTTTCTTAGTTTCCATTCTCTCACCCCTGACCCATCTTCTCACCCGACGTTTTAAACCTTTGCTAGACCCTTGCTAGAATGACTCTGTGACCATCTACCTCCGTTATCTTGGCCTTTCCCTGTAGACGTCTTCAGTTATCCGGGGTTCTAGCCTCCTTGGGCCGTCTCTACCGGTGCTTCTGCACCCTAAAAATAGGAAATGGAGATTTAGTCTCCTTCTCTTCCCCATGGGTTCGTGGAGTCCACGCATACCCCCGTTCTTGGGTTACATGATGGTGAGGGTACCTTGCCGTCGGTTATGACACCGAACACCAGGGGGACTTTTACCTTTGTCTTTGTTTCACTCGTGCCGACGTTAACCCCCAGAACGCTGTACATTGCGTAGCAACTCTTCCTGGGTTTTATATCAACACTGTACTCCACAAGCGATGTCGTCTTTTCTTTCTTGTGAAAACCAAAGGTTATGCTTATTGTGCTGGCGAATTTTCCGAGTTTGGGGCTTATCCTTGTCAGGTACTTTCCGGCTGCCTGGCCAATTGGAATGCTAAGACTGGAGCTTGATTTAAATCTCTCACTTTGGGATTGTCTCAGATATATAGCACTCTCCTCACCGCGAGAATAAGGTATCCAGGTCTTGTTCCATTTTGCGTTTTCGGGTATCCTCCAGATGTTGGGAGTCGTGGTGATCCTGGGAGGATTAATTCCGTTTGACTCGGTGAAATATATGCCTCTCGAGGCGGACTCTTTTATCGTGTACCTTCCAGTACTGTGGATTTTGATTGGGTAAACCATGACTATATCGATTTCTGTATAACTTCTTGTAAACCTGTCGTAGGCTGGAACCTTGGCGTTGGCCACTATGTACTCCACTCTGATGTTGAGGTAACGTTCCCAGTGGTCTGTTTCTATTGGAATGGACATTACAGATTCAAAGCTTATATCAAGCTTCCAGCCCTCGAATCTGTGCCCTTTTGACACACTAAGGGCCGTGAAGGGCCCCACGTCAATTCCGAATGTCCAGTAGCTATAAGTGCTCCTGCTGAGCTGGATGAGCCAGTGATGCTCGACTTCCTTCGCGACTCTGTTCTCAATCTTCAATCCCATCACTGAAACCCACTCGTCGAAGGTTTTTGACTTTGCCCTGCTGTCAAAATGAAGACTCCACTGTGGGTCGATGCAGTACCTTCCTCCAAAGTCTATCCAGCCCTGTGGACATGAATCCTTTGCCTGAACCTGATAGTCCCCCTTCAGGTTCAGCGTCTTTTCGCTTTCGAGCTTGATTCTGCTTGAGGTTATGCTTTTCACTCCCAGCTTTCCGTCCTCCGTGATGTAGAGTATTAGCGGGGTTGGTGGGGCGTAGAGGGCTTTTTCAGCCGTTGAGAGTTCTTTTATCCACTCGTGCCGTGGTACTTTGACGAAGGTGGGGAAGAAGCCGCCGGCTTTTCCCTTCTTCAGGACTTTAACGCTTCCGTTGGGCAGGGGGTAGTAGATGATGTAGTTGCCCGAGCCTTCGATTTTGTAGACATCGTAGCCGAGTACCCTGGTTACAGAGTCTTCGTTGCCTGCCGTGTAGTTTAAGGCCCCTACTGTGGTTCCTCCCAGGAGGATCAGCAATAAGACTACTAACAGGGGTTTCTTTCTCACCATGAGAAGTTCCCCACGTCAATTGCTCCATATTAATTTATAAAATTTACTCTTAAAGCTTAGAAAACCTGATGGGCCTTTTGTTCGTTTGGAGCCTGAGTAATATGTAGAAAAAGAACATAACTGACCTCCTTCCGGCTATCTCTTATACTGGCTTTCAAATCCCCGCTAGAAGAACCCTGTGGCCATCGACCTCTGCTATCCTCGCCTTTACCCCGTAAACTTCCTCAAGAACCTCCGGTTCCAGTTCTTCGGGGGTTCCCTCCCAGTACTTTTCTCCTTCCTTCAGGAGGACCAGCCTGTCCGCGTAGCGGAGCGCCAGGTTGAGGTCGTGGAGAACGGCCACGATTATCTTCTCCTCCTTGAGGCCCTTCAGCAGCTCCATCACCATGAGGGAGTGGTTTATATCCAGGTGGCTCGTCGGCTCATCCAGGAGTATTGCCCCGCTCCCCTGCGCAAGCGCCCTGGCCACGAGGGCCAGCTGGTACTCGCCGCCGCTCAGGTTCGTAACCGGCTCTTTCCTGCGCTCCCAGAGGCCGACGCGCTTTAAAGCCGCCTCAACGTTGCCCCTGGTTGCGTAGGCACCCATCTCAACGAACTCCTCGATGGTGAAGGCGAACTCGGGGAAGGAGCTCTGCGGGACGTAGGTTATGAGCCTTGCCCTCTCCGGCGGCCTCATTGAGAGCAGGTCCCTTCCGTCAAGCCTCACACTCCCCGTCGGTCTCAGAATCCCGACCATGGCCTTCAGCAGGGTGCTCTTTCCGGCACCGTTCGGCCCGATTATCGCGAGGAGCTCCCCCATCTCCGCCGTGAACTCGACGCTCTTCAGGACCTCCCTCTCGCCGTAGGCGAAGGAAACCCTAACCTCCAGCCTCATCGTCATGAGTACAGCTCACCCCTTTTGTGCTTCATCAGGAGGTACAGGAAGAAGGGCGCCCCCATCAGGGCGGTTATGATGCCCACCGGCAGTTCTGTCGGCTTTGCGACGGTTCTGGCGAGCAGGTCTGCGAAGACGAGGAGAACGCCTCCGAAGAGGGCGCTCGCGGGGGTCAGACTTTTGTGGTTCGGGCCAAGAAGGAGACGCATCACGTGTGGACTGACGAGGCCGATGAAGCCGATTATTCCTGCGGTTGAGACGGCGAAGGCCGTTAGAACTGCTATCGCTCCGATGAAGAGCTTTCTGTAGAGGTGCAGGTCGAGGCCAAGTGCTATGCTTTCCTCGCCCAGGAGGATGAGGTTCAGCTCGCGCCACTTCCATATCAGGAAGCCCGTCCCCAGGGCGGAGACGATGAACATCTCACCAACGTCGCCCCAGCCGGCACCGTTGAACGTTCCCATGAGCCACATCCAGGTGACGTGCGCCCTCTCGCCTTGGCTTATGATGAGGTACCACGTTACCGCGCTCGCCAGAAAACCGTATGCTATTCCCGCCAGGAGGAGGGTGTCAACGGGGACGTGGCCATCGACCCTTGAGACGGAGTAAACTATGAAGACCGAGAGCAGGGCGGAGGCAAGGGCAAGGGAGCCCATGTGCGAGGGGGCGTAGATGGCACCCAGCGCGGCCCCGATTCCGGCGCCGGCACTAACACCGATGATGTAGGGGTCAGCTAGGGGGTTCCTGAAGAGGGCCTGGGAAGCGACGCCCGCTGAGGCGAGGGAGAGCCCAACGAGATACGCCAGGAGAACCCTCGGGAGGCGGAGCTCCCATATTATCACGAAGTACCGCGGCTTTTCACCCGGGTTGGTCTGGGTGAAGTGAGAGAGCGTCGATTTTATTCCGTAGGCTATACTGGCGGTGACGTCGGACGGGCTTATGCCCACGGAGCCCACGTAGACCCCCAGGAACAGTGCGGCTGTTGAGAGCAGTGCCAGCGCGGGGAGCCATTTCCTCATGGGGTCGGATTATTTGTCCAGGCGTTTAAAGCTTTTGGTTACATTTTTCTTTTGAAAGCCTCGCCCTTTAGGGTGGGGATGCAGTAAACCACCCAACAGCCCTTCAAAGGGGAAGCAACACTCTTTTAAAGCCTAAGAATCATACCATACTTTAATATGAAGCGGGCCGTAACTCTCAAACTCCAGCCGAGCAAAGAACAAGAAAAAGTCCTCTCTGAGTTAGCCGACACTGGAGCCAAAGTCTGGAATCGGGTAAATTATCTGAGGCGACAGGAATTCTTTGAGGGTAAACCAGTGGACTTCAACAGGACGGAGAAGATTGTTTACGAGGAATTCAAGCGAGAAATCAGCTCGGCAACAGTCCAGCAAATTTGCAGGAAGAACGTTGAAGCGTGGAGAAGCTTTTTCTCTCTCCTGAGGAGCAAGAGGAACGGAGAACTGCCCGAGTGGTTCAAGCCAAAACCTCCAAACTACTTGAAGGACGATGGGGAAAGAAGACCACTAATCGTCCTCAGGAATGACCAATACAAGATTGAGGGCAATAAACTAATCCTCAAGGGCCTTGGAAAGTTTAAACGTCTTGAAGTCCAGTTTAATGGCAGAATACACCTCAAAGGCAAACAAGGGCGGTTGGAGATAACTTACGACGAGGTAAAGCGGAAGTGGTATACTCACATCAGTTTCACCGTCGGGGAGAAGATAATTGGTGACGAGTGGGTGAGAGTTCCAAGGCAACCATCGGGAAACCTCTCAGCGGGGATTGACTTGGGAGTGAACAATTTGATGGCTGTTTACGTTGAGAACGGCGAGAGTTTCTTAGTCAATGGCAGGCCGTTAAAGAGCATTGCCTTTTACTGGCGGAAGAGAATTGCCGATTACCAGTCCAAACTCAACAAGAGTGGAGTTAAAACGAGCAAGAAACTCAGGAGAATGCATGAGAAGGCTAAACTTCAGGCGAGGCATTACATCAACACTGCCGTGAGACAAACCGTCGAGAGACTTTATCAGTTAGGCGTTAGCAGAATTGTTGTTGGTTATCCGAAGGGAATCGCCAGAAACTCTGAGAGAGGCAAAAAGCAGAATTTCCTCCTCTCCCACGTCTGGCGGTTTAACACCGTGATTCAAAGGCTCAGGGAAGTTGCTGAGGAGTATGGTATTGTCGTTGAGGTGGTTGATGAGGCTTTCACTTCAAAAACGTGCCCCGTTTGCGGGAAGTCCCATGAAGGGGCTCGCTTCGTTCGGGAATTGTTTAAGTGTCCCGTGACGGGGCTTGTGTTTAATGCGGATTTAGTTGGTGCTTTCAACATTTTGAAAAAGGCAGTAAAAACGATAACCCTGAATCTGAGCGGTCTTTACGCTCAGAGGGGATAACTGGCCCAAGACCGGGCCCGAGGGGCTGAAAGCCCGTTTTTTAACGGGTTTTAATGAAGCCCCCAAACCTCTCCGCTAATGGCGAGGGGGTTAAGCCGAACCCTCGCCGTTCACGGCGGGGAGGAGGTCAGTCAATCCTTAAAAGCTTTGGTGCGTAGAATATGATATGAGCGTCTCCATCCGTCAGTTTGGGGGGAGGGTCCCACTAGCCATGGTGGCTATAAGGCCGGCCAGGCTCTTCGATATCCCCGATGTCATGAGGATAGAGCGCGAGTCCTTCAGGGAGGACTACCCAAGGGGTGTCTTCTTGGTTTTCCTGGAAAACAACCCGGACACCTTTTTGGTCGCTGAGTACAACGGCCGGGTCATCGGCTACGTCATGGGCTACCTCAGACCGGACCTTGAGGGCCACATCATGAGCATAGCCGTCGATCCGGCGTACCGGGGCAACGGCATAGGCTCCGCCCTTCTCACCGAGGTCATCGAAAGGCTCATAAACAAGGGGGCCCGCTACATAGGCCTGGAGGTTCGCGTCAGCAACGAAAATGCCATAAAGCTCTACGAGCGCTTTGGCTTCAGGCGCATCAAGCGCATAATCGGCTACTACGCCGACGGAGAGGATGCGTACTACATGCTCCTGCCTGCCGACGAGTGGGGTGGAAGGAATTGAAGGAACCGATAATCTTTCAGCTCAGCGGGGATAGGGTCTTCAGCGAGAGGGAGAAGGCGATAAACCAGTTCTACAACAAGCGCTATTTCGGCGAGGTCGTGAACGGGAAGCTCTTCCTCTCGCTCATAGAGGCGGCTTATCTGATGGAGAAGGGCAAGATACGGGTTTTCAACGGCGAAAAAGAGCTTTCTTTTCAGGATTTGGTCGAACTCGGGAGGAAGAGGGACGACCAGTTCGACATAAAGCTCCTCGTCTACACCGACCTGCGCGACAGAGGGTACACGGTGAAGTCCGCCCTCAAGTTCGGCTCCCACTTCAGGGTTTACAGGCGCGGAATGGACGAGCACTCCCAGTGGCTGATATGGGTGGTTCCAGAAAACCTCCGCTTTTCCCCTAACGACATCACTGCCCGCGTGAGGGTTGCCCACGGCGTCAGGAAGAACATGGTGATGGCCGTCGTCGATGAGGACAACGACGTGGTGTACTACAAGGTCGAGTGGGTGAAGTTCTAAAAGAAAATGATGGAATGGGGTTCACTTCAGGAACCCGGTCTTCTTTCCGAGGTCCTCGAAGGCATCCAGCACGTACTGGAGGTCCTCCTTGCTGTGGGCCGCGGAAGGCTCGAGCCTTATCCTTGCGGTTCCGAGCGGGACGGTCGGATAGACGATGGCCTGAGCGAAGATGTTGTACTCGTCGTAGAGCCTCTTCGAGAACTCCTGGGCGCGCTTCTCGTCGTAGAGCATGACCGGGGTAATCGGGTGCTTGGTTCCTCCGAGGTCGTAGCCGAGGTCTCTCAACCCGTTCTGGAGGAAGTGGGTGTTGTCCCAGAGCTTCTTAACCAGCTCGTCGCTCCTCTGGAGGATTTCGACGGCGGCTATTGCAGCGGCAACGTCGGGCGGGTTCGGGGCGCTTGAGAAGAGGAACGGCCTTCCGCGCTGGCGGAGGTAGTCTATGGCCTCCTCCGGGCCGGCGACGTAGCCACCTATGACACCAAAGGCCTTGCTCAGCGTACCCATCTCGAAGTCAACGCGGTCATGGAGCTTGAAGTGGTCAACTATACCCCTGCCGCTATCACCGAGGACACCCTCACCGTGGGCGTCGTCGATGTAGAGCATCGCGTCGTACTGTTCGGCCAGCTCCGCCATCTCAGGAACCGGCGCGAGGTCACCGTCCATCGAGAAGACACCATCGCTGACGATGATTTTCTTCTTCTTGTCCTTGTTCTCCTCGAGGCGCTTCTTGAGGTCCTCCATGTCGAGGTGCTTGTAGATGACCTTCGGAGCGCCACTGAGGCGCATTCCGTCGATGATGCTTGCGTGGTTGAGCTCCTCGCTGATGAAGACACCGTCGTCCTTCTTCGTGAGGAGGGCGCTTAAAGCCCCGAGATTGGCGTTGTAGCCGCTCTGGAAGAGTATCGCAGCTTCCCTCTTCTTGAACTTCGCCAGCTTCTCCTCCAGTTCGACGTGAAGCTCCATGGTACCGGCTATGGTTCTAACCGCTCCGGCACCGACGCCGTAGTCGAGGATGGCCCTTATCGCGGCCTCCTTTATCTTGGGGTGGGCGGCCAGGCCGAGGTAGTTGTTTGAACACATGTTGAGAACGCGCTTTCCGTCAACGACGACCCAGGGACCCTGGGAGCTCTCGAGCTTTCTTATGGTTACATACAAGCCCTTGTCCTTGAGCTCTTTGAGCTCTTCCTTAATCCAGTCCAGCTTTGCCATGAGAACCACCGGTCGTTTTTTGGTCATCGAGGTATAAAAGTTTTGCAGTGCCCCCTTTGGTGCAGCCGCTGAACACGGCCCCCGCGAGGGGAGCGCCACGCACCGGTAACCTTAATATCCCCAAGTGCCGTTTAGATTTGGGTAGGTGATAACCATGCCGGATGAAGTTCAGGAGGTTAAGATCCTCGAAAAGCCATGGGTTGAGAAATACAGGCCCGCGAGGCTCGATGACATCGTCGGTCAGGCTCACATAGTCAAAAGGCTCAAGCACTACGCCAAAACCGGTTCCATGCCGCATCTTCTATTCGCAGGCCCTCCTGGCGTTGGAAAATGCCTCACAGGGGATGCGAAGGTGATAGTCAACGGCGAGCTCACGACCATAGGGGAGCTGGTTGAAAGGCTGGGCAACGGCAGATTCGGCCCGACTCCAGTCGGAGGTCTCAGGGTTCTCGGCGTTGATGAGGATGGCAAACTGACAGAGTTGCCCGTTGAGTACGTTTACAAGGACAAAACCGATGAGATCGTCAGAATAAGGACTAGATTAGGTAGAGAACTCAAGGTCACCCCCTACCATCCGCTCCTTGTGAACAGAAAGAATGGGGAGATAGCCTGGGTTAAGGCAGAGGAACTCAAACCCGGCGACAGGCTTGCGGTTCCGCGCTTCCTCCCTGCGATCCCTGAGGAAGATCCCCTCGCCGAGTGGCTCGGCTACTTCATCGGCGACGGCCACGCCGATTCAACAACAAACGCAATAACCTTCACCAACACCGACGAAAGGCTGAGAAAGCGCTTCATGGAGCTGACCGAGAGGCTCTTCCCGGATGCTAGGGTTAGGGAGAGAATCCACAAAAACCGCACTCCGGACGTTTACGTGAACTCAAAGATGGCGAAGAGACTCGTTGAGACCCTCGGCCTAGCGGGCAGAAAAGCGGACAGGGTTTACATACCCAACCAGGGATGGAAGGGCCTTCGCTCCTTCCTGAGGGCCTACTTCGACTGCGATGCGGGAGTAGAAAACAACGGCATAGTCCTCTCAACCGCGAGTAAAGAAATGGCGGAGCAGGTCTCCTATGCACTGGCTGGGCTTGGAGTGGTCGCCAAAGTTAGGAACAAAGTCGTTAGGAGGCGCACATACTACTACGTCGTAATCTCTGGCTCCAAAAACATCTCACGCTTCCTCTCGGAGGTCGGCTTCTCGGTGGAAGAGAAGAGGAGAAAAGCTGAGGCGTTGATTAAGAGGCCGAACCCCAATATCGGCTCGCTCTATGCCGACAGGGAGCTGATTTCCTACGTCAGGAACAGGCTTGGGCTGAACTTCTACGACGACAAAATCAGATGGAGCCCGGAAAAAGCCGGGAGGATAGCCTGGGAGCTTATGAAGGAAATCTACTATCGCCTCGACGAGCTGGAAAGGCTTGAAAATGCTCTGTCAAGGAGCATCCTTATAGATTGGAACGAAGTGGCCAAGAGGAGAAAGGAAATAGCCGCGAAGACGGGAATAAGAGCCGACCGGATTCTGGAGTACATAAAGGGCAAGCGGAAGCCGAGCCTGAGGAACTACCTCAAGATTGCAGAGGCCCTAGGAATCGAGCTCGAGGAGACAATAGAGGCCATGAGACTCTTCGCCAAAAAGTACTCCAGCTACGCCGAGATTGGAAGGCTTGTCGGTACATGGAACTCAAGCGTTAGGATAATCCTTGAGAGCAACACGGAGAAGATAGATGCCCTTGAGGAAATCAGAAAGGCCGAACTGAAGCTTTTAAAGGGTATACTCAACGATGAAAAGCTCAAGAGGGGCGTTGCTTACCTGATCTTCCTGGCCCAGAACGAGCTTCTCTGGGACGAGATAGCAGAGGTCGAGAAGCTAAAGGGTGACTTCGTGATCTATGACCTACACGTGCCGGGTTACCACAACTTCATCGGCGGTAATCTTCCGACGGTTCTCCACAACACAACGGCTGCTCTGGCCCTCGCGAGGGAGCTCTTCGGCGAGGGCTGGAGGCACAACTTCCTTGAGCTGAACGCGAGCGACGAGCGCGGAATAAACGTCATCCGCGAGAAGGTCAAGGAGTTCGCGAGAACCAAGCCGATTGGCGGGGCGAGCTTCAAGATAATCTTCCTCGACGAGGCAGACGCTTTGACCCAGGACGCCCAGCAGGCGCTGAGGAGAACGATGGAGATGTTCTCGAACAACGTCCGCTTCATCCTTTCCTGCAACTACTCGTCCAAGATTATCGAGCCCATCCAGAGCCGCTGTGCAATCTTCCGCTTCAGGCCGCTCAACGACGAGGACGTGGCCGAGCGCATACGGTACATAGCGGAGAACGAGGGGCTCGAGCTGACGGAGGACGGCCTTCAGGCCATACTGTACGTTGCCGAGGGCGATCTCAGGAGGGCAATAAACGTCCTGCAGGCGGCCGCGGCGCTCGATAAAACGATAACCGATGAGAACGTCTTTCTCGTGGCGAGCAGGGCCAGGCCGGAGGATGTGCGTGATATGATGAACCTGGCACTGGAGGGCAACTTCCTCAAGGCGAGGGAGAAGCTCAGGGAGATTCTCCTCAAGCAGGGCCTCAGCGGCGAAGATGTGCTAATCCAGATGCACAGGGAGGTCTTCAACCTGCCGATTCCCGAGGACAGGAAAGTTGCACTGGCGGACAAGATAGGGGAGTACAACTTCCGCCTCGTTGAGGGCGCCAACGAGATGATACAGCTCGAGGCTCTCCTGGCGCAGTTCACCATAATGGGCAAGTGATGGCCATGCCGAGGGAAGTGCCCTGGGTCGAGAAGTACCGGCCGAGACGGCTGGATGAGATAGTCGGTCAGACCAAGGCCATAGAGCAGGTCAAGGCCTGGATAGGGGCGTGGCTGGAGGGGAAGCCCCCGAAGAAGAAGGCTCTCATCCTCGCGGGACCGCCCGGGACCGGTAAGACGACCACTGTCTATGCCCTGGCCCGAGAGTACGGTTTCGAGGTCATAGAGCTTAACGCGAGCGACGAGAGGACGTACGAGAAGATAGAGCGCTACGTTCAGGCCGCTTACACTATGGACATCCTCGGAAAGAGGCGGAAGCTCATATTCCTAGATGAGGCCGACAACATCGAGCCAACGGGGGCGAGGGAGATAGCGAAGCTCATCGACAGGGCGAGAAACCCCATCATAATGAGCGCCAACCACTACTGGGAGGTTCCCAGGGAGATACGGGGCAGGGCGCAGATAGTGGAGTACAAGCGCCTGACCCAGCGCGATATTATCAAAGCCCTCGCGAGGATACTCCACCACGAGGGCAAGAGGGTTCCAAAGGAACTGCTCTACGACATAGCCAAGCACGCGGGCGGCGACCTCCGTGCCGCGGTGAACGATCTGCAGACCGTCGTCACGGGCGGGTCGAGGACGCGGCCCAGGTTCTGGCCTACCGCGACACCGAGAAG
>NZ_LLYW01000019.1 GCF_001484195.1 Thermococcus celericrescens | reverse complement strand
TCTCAGAAACAAGCGCAGAAAGCGTCAGAGCAATGGACGAATTCGAGGCGGCAGTAAACGAAGTCGTCACAATAGCCAACGAAGGCAGACAAAAAGGCGAAATCTCAGCCAAACAAATCGAAAGCATCCAAGAAATGATGAGCAACATCGAAAGCACAGTCAGAAAAGTCTCTGAGATGAGTAGGAGTATTGAGGAGATTACGAACGTGATCACCAACATTGCCGAGCAGACGAACTTACTCGCCTTAAACGCGGCCATTGAAGCGGCCAGAGCCGGCGAGGCTGGAAGGGGTTTCGCTGTGGTTGCCCAGGAGATTAGGAAGCTTGCGGAGGAGAGTAAGCAGGCTGCAGACAACATCAAGAACATTATTGACCAGATCACCGGCGAAATCCGCGACGCCGTCGACAGCACCCAGAAGGGCGTCACCGTGGTAAGTGAAAGCGCGGACACGCTCAGAGAAACCATAACGTACCTAACCAACATAGCCGACCTGCTTCAGGATGCTAGTTCGAGAATGAGTGAGGTTAAGGAGCAGATCGTCAAGACGCAGGATGAGGTTGAGAATGCTTTGAGGTCGCTTGAGAACCTGGCTGCGAGTGCCGAGGAAACCACCGCCTCGGCAGAAGAAGTCAGTTCAGCAGTGGAAGAGCAGACTGCAGCAACCGAAGAACTCGAAAGAGCCGCCAAAGACCTCAAAAACATCGTGGAAAACCTGAGGGACATCATCGGCAGGTTCAAACTCTGAGGCCCTTTCATTGTTTCCTTCTTTACACAGCATCGGGGGTGAGAAGATGGACTGGGTGATGATAGCGGTCATAGCCGTCGTGGTGCTGCTCGGAACCGTGCTTTCGGCATACATCATATCCAACACACTCAACAACCAGATGGGTGAGCTCTACGCGGTGCTTGTGGAGCGCGAGCTGAGGGAGAGCAGTGCAGCCTCCCGGCCAAGGGAAACGAAGCAGCAGAAGGCCGCGGCCACGACGGAGCAGCCGAAAAAGATGAGCGTCTCCGGCGTCAACGAGGAGGAGCTGATACAGAAGCTGCGCAAGGTGATAGACGAAAAGGTGCAGAACGTGCTCAGCGAGGCCAAGAGGAAGAAGGAACGGCTCGGCATGCTGCTTGACGTCGCCAGGGGTTACACCCTGGGATACGTGAGCGAGGAGGAGTACAACGCCTTCCTTATGAAGGTGCTGGCGGAGCTGGATGAGTTCAAGCGCCTGTGGCTGGCCCGTTTCCCGAGCCAGAGGGACAGAGAAAAGCTGAACCTCATGATGAACTACGTTGCAAAAACGAAACTCCCAGTTGTGGTCAGGAGTAAGGACGGAAAGAGCCAGATGACGCTCCCACCTGAGGAGGCCCTCATCAAAATCACAAGCAATATAAACAGTGCCATAAATATCATCGACGAGCTTATAGAGGGCAGGGGCGAGAATCCCGCCGTGACTCCTCTGGAGGTGAAGCTCACCCAGGAATGTGAGAAGCTCCGCTCCAAGCTGGAGAGGCTGGAGAGGCAGCTGGAGGAGTACAACGCCCTCACCTGAGGGGTACCAAAAAGGGGATGAACTATGGCAGTGACGGAAACAAGGGTCAAAGCAACCATAATCTCATCATGGAAGGGATCCGGAAGGGCAACCTGGAGGGACGCGATAGGTGGGATACACAACGACAGGCTTATCCTCAGGTACCTCAAGATGGGAGAGGTCGTTGGAGAGGACAATTTCCCGTTTTCATCACTCACCGACATTGGCGTGAACGTCCCGGATAATTACAAGCTCAACCCCGAGAGGGAGCACTTCGGGATGAAGTTCTACCTGCCGGGCAGGGGAGAGCTCACCCTGATCCTCACGATAGGGGACAACCTCCTTATATACGATGAGAACAAATTCCGTGAATTCATCCACACACTCTTCGAGACGCTCATAAACGGAAAGGCTGTGAAGGTGCAACTGGCCAGGATGAAGGGTGGAGCGATAAACATGGAGTCCTCATGGCAGGATGGTTCCCTGCGGATAGTTTCAGTAAAGTCAGCCAAGAGGGGCAAAACCGAGCGCAACATTGTCATCCTTGACCAGGACAGGAGGCCAATACCGGTGTTCTCCGACGTCGAAGACATGGACATAGAGCAGGTCGACCTGAACGGGAAGAAAATCGAAGCGTGGAAGGTGAAGCATTTCTACATCAACGAGACCGTTACCTCGTATCTGCACATACCCGAGAAGAAAACCCGCCTGTTCGTACTGCGCTACCTGCTCAAGTACATCCCGAGCTATTTCGAGTTCATACTCAAGGTCTCAAAGGAGTTCCCAACGCTCCAGGCGGAATTCAAGGAGGTCATGGAGAAGGAGTTGAAGGAGCTGGAGAGCCTCGACGAGACCGAAAAGCAGATACTCATGGCGCTGTACTCGGGACTCAACCCCCTTGAGGTCCACCAGTTCCTCGGGTTAAGCGAGAGGGAGATAGAGGAGATATACGACAGGATGATAGACAAGGGGCTTCTAAAAATCGTTATGATAAGAAAGGTTGTGGACCTGACCAGGGACGGCAGAAAGATAGTCAACAAGCTCATAGAATACGGACTCGTGGCCATGTAAATAGAAAACAGGGAGAATCAGCGCCTTCTCACGAGAAGGCCAAGGAGTGCCAGTGCCACAATGGCGGCTGGCCCGCAGATGCTCTTCTCACCCCCATTTCCCGCGAGCTTCTCAACGTCGATTGCATAAAACGTCGAGCTGGCGGTTCCAACCACCGCGGTTCCTTTCTCAACTGCAATGCTGCGAACGTAGCCCAGATTCGGGAGCTCTCCAAGGATACTGCCGTCGGCGGGGTCAACTGCGTAGAGGGAGCCAACACTGTAGATGACCGTGGTTCCGTTCTCGTCCCTGCGCTCGAACTTACCCGTACCCACCAGGAGCACACCGTCAGCGTATTTAACCACCTTAACCTTGTACAGGAAGCTCTGGTTCCACAGAACGTTTCCAGAGGAGTCCAGTGCCACGAGTTCTCCACCGGCGGAGCCCATTCCTCCGATGTAGGCGGTGTCACCGTTCACCTCGATGTCCTCGGTGTAGAACAGCTCCCGTTCCCAGAGTACCTTCCCATCGGAACTTATCATGTAGAGGCGCCCCTCTGAGGTACCGTTTCCGGTCCCCGCCAGCACGCCGCCCCCCCAGGACTCCATGTCCCTGACCCACTGGCCCGTCTCCACAGTCCAGGCAAGGGTCCCGTTGGGCAGGACGCCGTAGACGTAGCCGAACTGCCAGGGGCCAACGTACCCTGAGGGGAATCCAGCACCAACGTAGATAATCCCATCCCCGACTCTGACCCTGCTGACGAGGGAGGTGAAGTTGAGGGTCCAGCCGTTCAGTATCACGGTATCGTTCACAAGGGTTCCGCGGTACAGGTGACCAACGTACGACTCGCTGCCGTTCTCAAGGAAAAAGTCGCCGTCAACTGCGTAAACATCCTTCCCAACGATCTGAAAATCGTAAAGCTTGTTCGTCGTGAGGTTTCTGGCCGCAAACCTGCCGTCCCGGTCAAAGGTTATGAAGCCCCCCATGCTACCCACCAAAACGCTGCCGTCGGGCAGGGGGTACAGCTTTACAACGTAGCCGGAGTCGTTCTGCCAGAGGAAGGTGCCGTTGGACGAGTACGCGGCGGTGGTTCCCAGGTAGTAGATGCCAATCATGCCGCTGGCGTTGGCCAGCTGCCTGTAGGAGCATCCCGCGTAAACCCTGCCGTTGAGGATCGCGACTGCCTCAATGCTTTTCTGATACTGGACGTCACTGCATACCTCACCTTTCCACAGCACGGGACTCTGCTCCGCAAGCGCCTGCGCAGACAAAGAAAAAGCCAGCAACAGCATTAGAATCACTGGAACTCCCCGTTTCATGGTTTATCCCCCGAAGAGGCTAAGTGAAAAGCTTATATAAACCTTTGCAGTAACCTACAATGGTGATTGAATGGACGGGGAGCTGGACATCAGGGAAGCATTGGCGACGGGGGAGGGCGTGGAAGAAGTACTGATCCGCGCCACCGCCAGCAAGGAGACCCTCAAAGAGGTTCTTCTCCTTCTCGACGATGATCTATGGACAGTACAGAAAAACGCCCTGAGAGTAATTGTGGAAGTGGTAAAAGACATGCCTGAGCTTCACGAGTCCCTAATAACCAAACTCATGGTGATGCTGAGAAGGAGCGAGGCCATTCCCCTCACACAGGAGATAGCCAGGGCATTCGGAGTCCTCGCGGAGGTCGTGCCCGACAAGGTATCCCGGGTTCTACCGGCAATATTCGCCAACTACCGTGTGGGAGACCCCAAGATAAAGGTGAACATGGCCTACGTTCTTGAGGAGATAATGAGGGTCAAACCCGCGCTGCTCGGCAACATCTTCAGAGACATCGGGTACATGCTGACCTCCAGGGACACCACCGACAAACTGACGGCACTGAACTTCATCTCGGCGCTCGGTGAAAACGGGATAAGGTACGTGAGTCCATTCCTGCCCAAACTCTTCAGCCTGCTCCACGACAGGGACGAGGTCGTTAGGGCCAGCACAGTTGAGACCCTGGTCCGTATAGCTGAGCTGAACGAGAAATTAAGGAAGATTATACGGGCCAAACTTGAGGAGGTAGACGACAGGAGCGACCTCGTAACAAAGAAGGTTGAGGAAGGGTTAACCAGACTCACCATCCTCGACAGGGAGGGATGAATCCTCCAATCTCTCCTGGAGAAACGTCTTCAGCGCCTCCTTGAGCTTCTCATTCTCCTCGCGGAGTCTGGCGTTCTCCTGTCGTATCCCCTCGACCTCCTGGAGAATGTTCTTAACCTCATGAAGGGTGCTCTCGAACTTGGACTTGGGGATGAACTGCGTCTTCAGTATAGTAAGCGCGGCATCTATGTCACTCGTGCCCGTTAGCGCCGCGAGTTCCTTGCGGATACGGTTGATCTCGGCAAGTTTTGCCTCGTATTCCGACAGTCTCTTACTGAGGACATCCACTCTCTGGGACATGTCCTTAAGAGCAGCCAGTTTCCGTTTCAGGTCCTCAATCTCCCGATCTTTTTCAATGATGGCTTTCTGGAGCCTCTCTTTCTCATGAAGGGCGGACCTGAGACGAACGTTCTCCGCAACAAGCTCCTCGTACCTCTGTTGTATCTTTAGAAGAGTGTCAGCGAGATCCACACTCACCCCAAAAACGTCCTTCTTCATCTGCTCCTCAAAGGTCTTGAGACGCTCCTCCACGTACGCCCTTACAAACTCATCCATTTTTCTGCCGTATCGCTCCTCGAGGCGCTTCATAATCTCGCCAGGGAGGCGCTCCATGCGCTCCTCCATCTCACCGAGGCGGGGCACGAGCATCTCAACGCTGTCGAGGAAAAGGGTTCTGCGTTCAAGTTCCATCAGCTGGTCTTCCAGGCTCTTAATACGTTTCTCCAGGGAATGGGAGGATTCCCTGCTGGACGCACTCAGCTCCTCGAGCTTGCGGTTGAGAACCTCAATACGCTCGCCAAGCATCTCCCTGTCCATACGAAGCTCCCTGATGAGGGCGGCTATGGCTTCCAGCGCAAGAATAGAGTAGTCCGAAGCGGTCTCGGATTCGGGAATCGCAGACTTAACGCTGTCCCAATCGCGGAGGGTTTTCAACTCGTCGATGACGCCGGGGTGCCTCTCCTTGATGTAATCCCAGTTGACACTGCCCCTTTTGGACTTCTTGAGCATAACCACCAACCGTTAAAAAATACCCCGGGATATTTAAATAACTTTTGTGTAGGTGATTATCCAGAGAACAGGTAATGGTTAGTGGCCGGCGGCGTCCCCGGTTTCCCGCCCCCTCTCGGAGGGCAGTACACCCGGGATCGCTGGCGGGCTTAACTTCCGGGGTCGAAACGAGACCGGGTGTGACCCCGCCGCTATGACCGCCGTACCGATACATACCTGCCGCGGAGGGTTTATAAACTTTACGGTCAATAGAACCGTCGATGGAGAGGGAGATACTGGAACTGCTGAGACTGGAGAGGGCAAGGGAGCCGCTGAGTCCCGGCAGACGGCTCAGGGAGTTCCAGTTGAGAATCCAGCGGCTTAAAAACGGTGAGGACGTTGAGATAGCGGGTTTTCTGCTGGGCAGAAAGCCCCCCAACGCCCCAAGGGACGCCGCATATTACCTCCTGTCCCCCCTCTCCCCCTCGGAGCTGGCTGGGCTCGGGAGGGACGAGTTCAGGACATACCTGGTGATACAGGCAACGGAAGGCACGAGGGTCAACGGGGACGTCAGGCCCGGGAGCTACGTTGCGGTGAGGGGAACCGCGGACGCGTACCGCTGGGGAAACCT
Organism: Thermococcus celericrescens; assembly: GCF_001484195.1. Classification (NCBI taxonomy): domain Archaea; kingdom Methanobacteriati; phylum Methanobacteriota; class Thermococci; order Thermococcales; family Thermococcaceae; genus Thermococcus; species Thermococcus celericrescens. Next base: position 69,836 of record NZ_LLYW01000019.1, on the reverse strand, counting down.
GAGGATGGTTCACGCCGCTTCAATCGAAGGAAGGGACTACTCGGAGTACTGGAAGGACTACCGGGAGTTCGCGCTGAGCAGGCGCGAGGTGGTTGACCTATTCGAAAGGACCATCTACGTCCGCAAGGACATGATGAAGGCCCTTATCTATTCACTCTACGGCGTCCCGTATATCCTCTGGGGAAGTGAGGCCCCCCAATGGGGCGAGGGCTTTGAGTACACCGTCTACAAGTACGGGGAAAACATGGGGCTCCTGGCCCTCTGGAAGGCCCTGAAATACTTCCAGTCGAGCCTGCCGTGGGAGGTCCGCCTGAGGAAAGAGACCGCCCTCGAGATAATCGACCCAGTACTGGACATCGATTTCCGGATACGCAACCCCAACGGGACGGACATGAAATACTACACCCCCTCCTCCAGGAGAGGGCTGGTGAGAGTGCCGAAATGGAGCAAGGGGCATATAGTAAACAAAAGGGCGATCGGTCTGCTGCCCCGGGATGTCGAGGCAAATCCAACAGATCCCCTGGCCAAAATCTCCGAAACCCCCTTTGTGCTCATGCCGTGGGATGAGAAGCCATACTTCGAGGAGAACCGGGAATTCCAACAGCTGATTCCCAATCTGCTCGTGACCATTTTCATCAACAGGGAGCGCTATCTCTCAATGAGCCACGAGGAGCTGAGCAGACTGAGGGACGAGCATCTGAAATGGAGGAGATGGGGCAGGAAAGAGTACAGCGAAACGTTTGAGAAGCTGACAACCCCCAGCGGCGTGCTCCACCTGGGGATGAGGTTCTATCTTGACAGCAGGCTCTTTGGAGCTATCACTCGGTTCTACGGGAAAGTAACTGACAGGGCGGTTAAAGACGTCAGAGAGATCGACGATACGATACTGAACGAGTGGAGCGTGTTTTTTGGCGAGCTCATTAAAAAGCGGCCCGAGGTCATAATGAAGCTCGAAAAGGAGTACGCGCGCTACATCCCCTACGATGTCCGTGCCCAGAAGGCCCTCCAGATATTCCACGACCTCGCCTCCACAAGCCCCTTTGGAGAAGTTACCCGGGAGGAGTTCCTGAGAGAGATGCTGAAGAACGGCTTTAACGAGCGGGACGCCCTCAACTTGATTGAAAAGTTTATAGCCAACGGCTACATTTACGAGCCGTTTCCGGGAAAGCTGATACTGATACGGTGATACCATGAGCAAGAAAAAGTTCATCCGCCAGAGGGAGCAGAGGGAAAAGCGCAGAATTGCCCGCGAGAGGATTGAGACCCTTTTCACCCTCGCGGAGAGGGTCTTCCCCTACGAGCCCGAGCTGGCCAACCGCTACGTGGAGATAGCCCTCGCGGTTCAGCAGAAGGCCAGGATAAGGATGCCCAGGAAGTGGAAAAGACGCTACTGCAAGAGCTGTCACACATTCCTCGTCCCGGGCGTCAACGCCAGGGTGAGGCTCCGGAACGGCCACGTTGTCATCAAGTGCCTCAACTGCGGCCACATAACGAGGTATCCGTACATCAGGGAGCAGAAGAAACGGAGAAGGGAGCGGCAAAAAGAAGCTGATTCAAGCCGCTGATTTTATCGCCCATACAGGGGTTGGTGGTGCCCAACGTGTGTTAACTTGTTCACGGCCGAGATGAGCCCATTCCGTGGGTTTTTTGGGCGCTGTTCTTAATGTCCTGCCTCCATTTCTGATATGTTTCCTTTATCATGGCCGTTATCTGGTTTACGAGCCCCCGGCCTCGTCGTACTGGCCGTTCTGAATCGCAACCTTGAGCTGCTCCATCAGCGCGTTGATGGCGCTAACGTCTGTTCCTGCCTTCTCCATGACGCTTATCTGCGCCTCAAGCTTCCCCATCTCACGCTCAAGGGCAGCCTTTTCACCGTTCTTTATCGCCATCCTCATCTCGCCGTTCGCCGCTTTGAGGCTGAACTCCGTCCGAACCTGGAGCTCAAGCATCATCTGGTACGCCTCGGTGTAGTTTCCGGCCTGAAGTGCCCCGTTGGCCTTCTCCATCGTCATCTCCATGACCCTAACCTGCTCCATGAGTGCGGTTGAGTTGGTTTCGTTTGCCATCTTCTCGATAGTTTTGAGCCTCTCCTGAACCTGAACCATCAACTGGAGAACCGTCTCCTTGGTGACGTTGGCCTGAACCTCCATGGCGGTACAGTTGCACTCGTGGAGCTGCTCCATAACGTGCTCCATGACCCTCTCAGATGCCTGCGTCTTGACCATGGCCGCTTCCTTTATCTCGAACTTCTCCATGAGCTTTGTGACGTTGGTGCTCTTGTTAACGTAGACCATCACTGCCCCGTTCTGAACCGCGAGCTGAAGGGCGTTCTGAATGGCCAGGGTGTCATTTCCAGCGACGAAAACGCTGTTATTGAACTCGAGCTTGAATTTAACTTTGGCCCGCTCCATGACCATGAGGTTGGTCTCGTACCTGTTCTGGCCACCCCAGCGTTCGACGGTGATGTTGAGTTCCTCCAAGTCCGCGACGTATTCATCGACCACGGCGTCAGGGCCACCGATTATTATCACCTCGTCCGGAGCGTAGCTCATAATCTCTGCCGTAACGTTCGGATCGTAGACGCCCCACGTTGTCGTGACTATCACCGCACCCGTTTCGTTGGCCAGGTACTCGGCGATTGCTTTGTCGGCCGCGTTGTCGCTAACCAGTATCACTGTAACGCTTCCTTCCGCCGCACTGACGCTTCCAACGGTCAGTGGCATCCCCAACATCAGCAACCCAAACAGGATTGCCGCTACTTTCTTTCCCAGCATGGCTCTTCACCCCGTTGTCTCTATGAAAAAAGGCATATTTAAGCTTTTTTCAAGAAATCGTCCACGTACATTGGCGATTGTTTAGAAAAAAGTCTTGAGAGCGGAGTTTTGTCTTTTAACTGTTAACAAAGGTTTCACAACGTTTAACTCTGTTTAATCGGGATTAAAGCGGCATGAACAGGCGAATAAAGGAGCAACAAAGCCGCATCAAACAAAACAAGTGCGCATTTCACTCCACAAAGGCCACTGCCCTAACGGGGCTTCCCGAACCGCCCTCGATTTTGAGGGGAAACGCCACGAACGTGAAGTCTTTTCCTACGAGGGCCTCCAGGTTGGTCAGGTTCTCAAACACCGGCACCTCCTCGCTGAGGAGTATTCTGTGGACGGCATCGTCCCCGATGCTCATGGAGTCGGTGCCAACGGCCCTAACGCCCTCAGCCACAAGAAACAGCGCCACCTCTGGAGAGAGCTCCCTACCGCTCGTCAGGAAAAGCACTATCTTTCCAAAGTAGCCTCCATCCGGAATCTCGTCGAGCCTTATAGGCCCCTCCCCATCCCTGACGTCCAGAACGATGCCCTCACCGATGAACTTCTCAAGCGGCATCTCATCGATGGTCTTCCCCCCGGGCACGAAGTGCGCCGGCGCATCAACGTGGGTGCCGGAATGCTCCCCCATCTTCAGAACGTTCATGTAGTAGCCGTCCCTGTCGATGACGGCCCAGAGCCTCACACTCACGGGCGGGTCGTCCGGGTAAACCGGGGTGTTTTCCGAGATAGGGGCAGAGAGGTCGAGTATCATGGGAACACCAACAGTTATAGCGCCATCAACCTAAAAACCTTTCCGGAGATTGAATGAACCACTTTAAATATGAAATTGAATACACAAAAATGATAGCCCAAGTGTTTTAAGGTATGGCCCTAAAGGTTCACCGGTGATGAGGATGAACTGCACGAGGGATTACTGCGTTAAGGACATCAACCTGGCCCCCAGCGGCGAGAAAAAGATAGACTGGGTCTCCAGGTTCATGCCGGTTCTCCAGGCAATAAGAAAGGACTTCGAGGAGAAAAAGCCATTCGAGGGAGTCAGGATTGCGACGACGCTGCACCTTGAGATGAAGACCGCCTTCCTGCTCCTCACGCTTAAGGCGGCCGGTGCAGAGATCTCGGCGGCGGCCAGCAACCCGCTCTCAACCCAAGACGACGTTGTCGCCGCCCTCGCCAAGGCAGGAGTCAAGGTCTACGCGATCCGCGGGGAGGACAGGGAGCAGTACTACGAGTTCATGCACAAGGCGCTCGACATAAAGCCGAACATCATCATAGACGACGGCGCCGACATGGTCTCGACGGTGCTGAAGGAGAGAACTGAGCTGATAGACGAGCTCTGGGGGGCGAGCGAGGAAACGACAACGGGCGTCATAAGGCTCCGCGCCATGGAGAAGGACGGCGTTCTGAGGTTCCCGATCATAGCGGTGAACGACTCCTACACCAAGTACCTATTCGACAACAGGTACGGCACCGGCCAGTCAACGTGGGACGGAATCCTGAGAACCACCAACCTGCTGATAGCAGGTAAGAACGTCGTCGTTGTCGGCTACGGCTGGTGCGGCAAGGGTATAGCAATGAGGGCGAGGGGCCTCGGCGCGACGGTGATAGTGGTGGAGGTTGACCCGATTAGAGCGTTAGAGGCGAGGATGGACGGGTTCCTGGTCATGGACATGACGGAGGCGGCGAAGGTGGGCGACATCTTCGTCACCTCCACGGGCGACATCAACTGCATAAGAAAGGAGCACTTCGAGGTCATGAAGGACGGCGTGATAATGGCCAACGCCGGCCACTTCGACGTGGAGATAAGCAAACCGGACCTCGAGGAGCTGGCGGTCGATATAAGCGAGCCGAGGCCGAACATAACCGAGTACACGCTGGCCGATGGAAGGAGGCTCTACCTCTTGGCCGAGGGCAGGCTCGTAAATCTCGCCGCGGCGGACGGCCACCCGGCCGAGATTATGGACATGAGCTTCGCCCTGCAGGCGAAGGCGGCTGAATACATACTGAACAACCACGAGAAGCTTGAGCCAAAGGTCTACGTGCTCCCGAGGGAGATAGACGAGATGGTGGCGAGGATTAAGCTGGCCTCGATGGGGATAAAAATCGAGGAGCTCACCGAGGAGCAGAGGCACTATCTGGCCAGCTGGGAGCACGGGACTTGAGTTCCTTTTTTTCTTTCCGGGTGGTGGCCATGAACTTCGAGCCCTTCAAACTTGTTCCCGTCGGCTACGTGAGGAAAAACGGAGAGACCTTTATCGAAATCCTCCCGGAGTTCAGCGATGCCGTCCACGGCCTCAACGAGGGGGACTGGATAAAGCTGATCCTCTGGTTTCACGCCAGCGACACCCCTGGGAGGAGGAGCGTCCTGAAGGTCCATCCATACAACAACCCCGAGAACCCACTGAGGGGAGTTTTCGCCACGCGCTCACCGGCCAGACCTAACCCCCTGGCCATCTACACCGTTAGAATAAACCGTATCGAGGGAAACAGGCTCTATATCGACTGGATAGACGCGATGGACGGAACGCCGGTCGTGGACATAAAGATACTCGTGGAGAGGCTGGACTGCCCGAAGGAGACTCCGATTCCGGAGGAGGAGCTTGAGGTACCCGCATCGAGGCAGGTGGGGGAGGTCAACCTAATACCAAGGAAGGGAGAGCACCTCGATGAGCTGGAGGAGGTTTCGCCCGAGGAGTACGAGGCGCTGGTTCTTGAGCTGGGACCGAAGACGGAGGTGCTGACGGCGAGAGAACTGGTCGAACTGATCAGCGCCCTAGAGGAGATATACGAGAACCTGCCCGTGGAGATAAAGGACAAGCTGAGGACGGAGGGCCTCAGAAGACGTGAAGGGCGCTCGCCTTGAAGCTGACGTAGACCTCCCGTCCCTTCGTTATTCCCATCTCCAACATCGAGGAGCGGGTTATGAACGCCCTCAGATGCAGGCCGCCGATTCTCAGATGAACCCTGACGAGCGGGCCGAGTTCTTCAACCGACTCAACCAGGGCTTTGAACTCGTTCCTCGCGGATGTTCTAATGGGTCCCAGGGAGAGGATTATGTCTTCCGGCCTTAGACCAACGCGAACCCTTCCCCTCACCTCCGCCGGAAGCTCTATCTCGACGCCGTTGCTCCTCAGAACCCTTCCTTCCGCGGTGCCCTCTATGATGTTCTCGAAGCCCAAAAAGCGGGCCACCTCCTCGCTCGCCGGTCTCGAAAAGACGTCCCGGACGGAGCCGGTCTGGACGAGTCTCCCATCGAGCATAACGCCCACCCTGTCGCCCAGGCTCACCGCTTCCTCAAAGGAGTGGGTAACGTGCAACGCGGTGAAGCCGAGCTCCCGTCTCCAGCGCTTCATCTCGCCCAGAAGCTTCGAGCGGGTCTGGACGTCGAGGTTCGCGAAGGGCTCGTCCATGAGCAGAAGCTCGGGTTCCACAACGAGGGCCCTGGCTATGGCCACGCGCTGGCTCTCTCCGCCGCTCAGGGTTTTTGGCTTTCTGTGGAGAAGGTGGGCTATGCCCAGAACCTCGGCTATTTCCTTAACTTTCCTCTCGATTTCCGCCCTCGGAACCCTCCGGAGCCTGAGCCCGAAGGCTATGTTATCGAAGACGCTCATATGGGGGAAGAGGGCGTAGTTCTGGGGGATGTATGTAAGACCGCGCCTCTCCGGTGGCCAGTGGGTTATGTCCTCACCGTTGAGAAGGATCCTCCCGGCGTCGGGTTCGATTATGCCCGCTATTATCTCAAGGAGCACCGTCTTCCCTGCTCCGCTCGGGCCGAGGATTATGAAGTGCTCCCCCTCGCTCACGTCAAAGCTTATCTCCCTCAGCCGGAACTCCTTCCAGTCCTTGGAAACGGATTTTACCTCAAGCATTGGCCTTCCTCCCCACGAGCCAGCGCAGGATAACGAAAACTGTGAGGCTCATCACGATGAGGATAACGGAAATCGGTCTCGAGGATCTCAGGCCGTAGTTGTTGAAGTATTCCATGACGAGAACCTGAGCTGTCTTTGGGTAGTACGCAACGATGAGTATCGCACCCACCTCGCTTATGGCCCTCGCCCACGTCATTATGGCCCCGCTCGCTATGGCCGGAAACGCCATCGGGAGTGCCACAGAGAAGAACGCTCTCAGGCGGGAGGCACCGAGGGTTCTGGCAACGTGCTCCAGCCCCTCGTCAACCGCCAGAAAGCCATCGCGCGCGGCGTTTATCGCGAACGGTGCGGAGACGAAGAGCATCGCGGCTATTATCCCCGTATAGCTGTCGAGAATTGCGTTCGAAAAGGTAACGAGGAGCATTATTCCGACGACTGAGTGGGGGATAACGATGGGAACATCAACCAGGGCCTGGACAAGACTTTTCCCGGGAAATTCTTTCCTCGCGAGAACGTAGCCGAGGGGAACGCCGAAGAGGAGGGCGATCAAAGCTGTCGCCGTTGCGGTCAGGAGGGAGTTCCTGAGGGCCTCGATAACGTAGGCGTCGTGAAGGGCCCGGAGCAGCATGTCGAAGTCCGAGGCCTGCTTCGCCAGTATGACCAGCAGGGGCAGGGCTATGTAAACCACGAGGAAGCTCCCCAGGGCTGCAAAGAAGTAGAGCGTGTAGTCGTGCCTCGTCCCCATGGCGATCCCCATAGAGTTGGAAAGAGGAAATAAAAATCTCACCCCTCAACCTTAACCTCGTCCTTGATCTCATCCGGAACGTTGCCGAAGGCAACCGGCGGCCAGATGAAGTCCTGGTGGTTCTCCTGGAAGACCCGCCTGCCGTTCTCGCCCAGGAGATACTTGAGGAACTCCATCGCCAGCTCCCTGTTGGGCGCGTCCTTAGGAACGGTAACGCCGTAAACGATGGGCTTGGCCTTGATGACCTTGCCGGTAGAACCTATGTAGATGCTGACCTTCCCGTAGAAGTTGGCCTTGTTGAAGTCCTTGAGGTTTATCTCGTTCGGGAGGGTGATGTAGCTGAGGTTGTGCTGCTCGGCCACGCTCTTGTAGATGAAGAAGTAGTCGAGGCTTCCGCTCTCGACGAGGGCCGTTAAATCGGTCTCCTTGGGCCTTATGACGACCCTGTCGTTCTTTATCTGGATATCCTTGGGGGCGACCACCATGCTTTCGTTGAAGTATATGTTCGTGTTCCTCTCGACCAGGGTCTCGAATATCGGTTTGTCGTAGTAGTAATCGGCCAGCTTCATGACCATGACGGAGCGGTAGCCGCAGGGGTCCTGGTTCGGGTCCGAGAAGCCGAAGGAAACATCGTCCCTCGCCAGTATCTCGTACCACTTCTCTGGGTGGGCCTTCATCTCGTCCGCGTACTTGCTCTCCTCGGTGAACGCTATAACTATCTCGTTGGTGGCGAAGATGACGTAGAAGTCCGTGTAGTTGGGAACCATGAGCTGGGGAATGAGGGTGTAGTCAGCAACGCCGACCACGTCGGCCTTCTTGCCCAGGTCGGTAACCTTCCTCACCGCCGCGACGCTACCGCTGGCCTCGTCCTGGAAGGTCACCTTGTAACCGAGGTTCTTTTCCGCGTAATCCGAGAACTCCTTCTCAAGCTGCTGGAAGGGTATGCTCAGCGAACCTGCGTGAAATACCACGAGGGTTGCCTCTTTGAGCCCTGAGTTCTCAGAGCCGTTTATGCAGCCCGCCGCGATAACGGAGAGCACGAGAAGCGCAATCAGAGCAATGCCTTTCCACCTCATTGGAACCACCAATGGAATGGGCAGAAGCGTGTATTTAAACGTTTTGAGCAAACAAAAGAGTTAACGTTAACGGTTTTGTTTTCTCAACCCGGCGAGTTCCTCCACAATCTCCCGAAAGTGCTCGTAGAACTCGCTCTCCCGGAGGGAATCCAGCGCGCTCCAGAACTCGTCGAGGTCTTTGAAGCCGGCCTTTTCGTATTCGAGTGCCTGAACCAGCATCTCCAGCTTGTCGGCGAACTTTACGAGCCTGCCCTCGAGGCTGAGGCCCTCCTCGTACTCGCGCCAGAGCCGGAAGTACTCCCTCGGGTTTGGTGTTTTGATGAAAAGCTCCATCGCGGCCTTCTTCTCGGCCTTGCCCTTGTCGAGGTAGTACTGCGCCGTCAGGGGTATGTCGGTGACCCTCGCCTCGGCGAGGTCGTGGAGAACCGCTATCTTGAGGGCCCGCTCAACGTCTATCTCAACGCCCTTCGCCCTCAGTTCATCTGCCAGGAATAGGGTTATCAGGGCAACACGGTAGCTGTGGTCGGCTATGCTCTCTGGGTTTGAAACGCCCCGGAGGAGCCAGCCGGTTCTGGGAAGTTTTTTCAGGTTCCCAGCCTCGATAAAAAGGTCGATGAGGGACATTTTCATTCCTCCGTTGTGAAAACCGCCCTTTCGGTTTCAATGGCGCTCGCCATTATGCAGTCTCCCAGGAATCTGCCATAGACCTTCACCCATTCGCCCTTTCCGAGGCACGGACTTCCCGAGAACTCCACTCTGAGGCCGGAAACTTTAAAGGTCGTCCTGTAACCAGGTAACTCCATGGGAAGGAACTCCACAAGGGGCTTGTCCTCTATGGTGCCCTCGATTACGACGTTCTTACCGCGAAAACCGCCGGAATTCAGCTCATCAACCGTAACGATGTAATAGTAATGATGACCGAGTTTGACCCGCTTGGGCATGCTCATCACCTTTATAGACCAATCTTGCAGATATCTGTGGGGTGAGGGTATGATAAAGGTTGCGATTATCGGTGCCGAGAACGCCGGCAAGTCAACGCTCATGAACGCCCTCATAGGCGGCAAAATATCGGAGGTAGAGAACCTCCCAGGAACAACCAAGGGGACGATAAGACGGCGCTTCGGAAAGCTCAAGATACCGAAGAGCATGAAGAACCCCCTCGGAGGAGCCGATGAGTTCGTGCTCATAGACACCGCTGGCCTCTTCGACCCCCAGAGGGAGCTGAGGGGCAAGGTCCTGAGCGAGGAGAAGTTCCGAGAGATAATCGACGAGATAGTCTCCGCGGACATAGTAATTCACATGGTCGATGCCACCGTCGGCCTGCATAGGGGCATGGAGAAGCTCCACCACATGCTCAAGTTCCGCTACGAGAAGCCGATAATCGTCGTCATCAACAAGATAGACCTCGTGCCGAGGGAGCGGGTCGAGGAAGTCAGGGAAACGATAAAAAAGCGCCTTGAGCAGGAGGCGATACCGCTGTCCCTGGTCACCTACGAGGGATTCAACGAGCTGCTCGAGAGGCTGGCGTACTACGCCCAGTACGTCTAGCACCTGCAGATCTTCACCAGGACCTTTCTGCGCCTCGGGCCGTCCAGCTCGATGAATAGGATTCTCTGCCAGGTCCCGAGCTGGAGCTCGGCCCTGTCTATGGGGACGACAACCTCGGGGTTCAGGAAGAGGGTCGCCCGCAGGTGTGCGTGGGCGTTGCTGTCTATGAGATCGTGGGCGTAGCCGGCACCCTTCGGGACCAGCTCTTTCATCTGGGCCCTGATATCTTGAAGAAGCCCGCTTTCAGCTTCGTTTATCAGGAGGCCAGTGGTTGTGTGTCTGACAAAAACGATGACGATGCCATGCTTGACTCCGGAGCGATAGACGAGCGTCTGGACCTCGGAGGTTATATCAACTATCTGGAACTTCTCCCTCGTGGAAACCTCGATCTCAAAGAGCATGCCATCACCCGGGCAGGTTCTTTCTGATCTCCACCAGCAGCTCCTCGGTACCCTTAACCCTGCCAGACACGACCGCCTTGAGGAGAACCGCCAGCTCGTAGGCCTCGACGAGGTCTTTTCTGCCGTTCTCCGTGACCTCCGAGCGCAGGGTGGAGTATATCTCCTCAACCGCATCCCTGAAAAGAACCTCGTCGGAGTACAGCTCCTTATCTGCCAGGAGCAGGGAGATCATATCGGCTATAAATCCCACCCGATTGCTCCTCGTCTTCCTCAGTGCTTTGAGCCGTTCCACTGCTTAACCCTCCCCGGAAGCTCATGTTCGAGAGCTTTTATCAGGATTTCAGAGACCAGGATCGACGAGAATTTGGGATCGCGAACCTCGAGGGCGGCATCGATGGCACGCTCAACATCCCCCTTCTTGACCAGATGGTGGGCAATGTCGGCCATGACTATCGAGCGAAGCCTCTCGTCCCTCAGCAGGCCTCCAACCTTCATAGCGCCCTCCAGCTCACCCGTGATGACGTAGTAGCGGGCAATCTTGGCCCATACCTCCTCGCTGGACGTGCTCTTACCTATGGCCCTGATTATCTCCCATCCCCCGAGTTCGGGCCTTTCCAGAATGCGATTCATCACGGCCCTCCCGACGAGTTCAGCTTCATCATCCTCAAGGGGAGAGATGAAAGCCGGGAGAACGTTGTGGTCCCTTTCAAGGAGGTCGAGGGCGATTTTAACAAACACCTCCTCGCTGTTCTTCAGGCGTCTTATGAGTTCAGCGGCGGAAACCCCCTCACCACTCAAGGCGAATGCGAGGGCAAGCTCCTCAGTGAACTCCTCACCGAACTTCTCAATCAGCCCGTTGGCGACGGCCTCAAGGGAATCTATGTAGTGACCGAGTACCTCCCTATCCTTCAGGTAGAAAGCCACCTCCTTGAAGGCATGCCTCGCCCACTCCTTCACCTCTATCTCCAGTATCATCGATATTCCGTTTTCGTAGCTCCCGAGGGCGAGGTAGGCCTTGATCAGCTCGAGGAGGGCCTTGGAGCGGTAGGGCTCACCGTCGATGTACTCAAGGGCAAGCTTGCTCTTTCTGATGCGGGAGGCGGCCTTTAGCTGCTCCCTTCCGATCATCTTTGCGTTGGCCCTGATAACCTCAAGAAGGATCTCGTTCCGGAGGGTGCGGTTCTTCACCTCCAGCGCGTAGAGGATTGCCTCGGCCACCTCCCCCAGGGCGAGCATGTAGGCAGCGGCAGTCCTCATTATGACATCCCTTTGGGGTGCGGGAAGGACGCGGGAGTCCTCAAGAACACCCTGATATATCCTTTTGGACGACTTAAGACCCGCCCTGCCGAGGGAATATCCAACCGACAAAAGGGCCCGGAACATCTTCACGGGATCCTCTATTTCCTTCGCCGTTTCGAGAGCCTTCAGAAACGCGGTTTTATAACCGCCCTCTCTGGCCTTGGCAAGCCTCTCACCTATTTTAGCATACGTTACCGATTTTATATAGGGGTCTGGAATCGCCTCAACTGAGGCGAGAATTTCCTTGACAATCATGCCGCCTATCCCCCGTACGGTTGTGGATTTTACACACCGTTCTTGTTCTTTATTGCACCTCGCATCTTATTAACCTAACCCTCGGAACGTTTTTAAGGGCTCCCTCGAAGGATGCGACCATGTACGCGGTGATATTTGGCAAAAATCCACGCCTCAGCGAGGCAGAATTTTATGCATTCACCAGAAGGTTCGACCTTAAAGTTAGAGTTATCGAGTCCGCGCGAGACTGGCTGATATTTGAGTCATCACCCACGGTGGAGAGGTACTTCCGCTGGCTGGGGGGTTCACTCAAACTGGTCAGGATAGTCGGCGAGGGCGAGGATGCCATAGGCGACCTCGAATACGCGAGGCTCTTCACCGTCAGCCTCTACGGTGAGGGCGACTGGAAGCTCTGGCGGAAGCTGGGGAGCGCGGTAAAGAGGGAATTCAAGGCGGAGGGCCCCTCAAAGTTCTTCAAGCCCGCCAAAGTTTACGCCATGCCCGCCGAACTAATCCTCAAGGGCTTTCCGGAGGTCAAGGACTTCGTCTTCCTCTTCCGCGAGGACGGGAGCTTCTGGGTCGGCGAGACGGTGAAGGTTACCGACCCGTTCGAGCTGAAGAAGCTCGATGTGGAGAGGCCGGTTCAGAGGCCGATACTCTCAATTCCGCCAAGGCTCGCGAGGATAATGGTGAACCTGACAGAGGTGAGGAAGGGCTCCTTCCTCGACCCCTTCTGCGGAATAGGGACGATAGTTCAGGAGTTCGTCCTCCAGGGGCTCAGCGCTTATGGGGGCGACCGCGACCCGGAGAGAATACGGGACGCCAAGAAGAACCTCGCATGGCTCAGAAAGGAGTTCCGCCTGAAGAACTCGGCACACCTTGAGGTCTGCGACGCGAGAAAGCTGAAGCGCTGCTTCCGCCAGAGGTTCGACGCGGTAGTTACAGAACCCTACCTCGGAAAGCCTCTCAGGAGGAACCCGAGCAGGGGAGAGGCGATAAAGCTTGCCAACGAGCTGGACAGGCTTTATTATCCCGTCTTTGAGAGCTTTGGCGACGTTCTCAAAAGGAACGGACGGGTTGTCTTCGTCTTCCCGGCCTACAGGCTGAGCGGCGGGGGAATATACAGAAAGGAAAGGAAGTGGCTGGGCAAGCTCGGCTTCGAGGTCGTTGGAAGGTACACCGACTACGAGGAGAGGCACAAACTCGTCAGGGACATCCACGTGCTGAGGTATCGGAGCTAACCAATCAACCTCGCATGCTCCTGCTTTATGCAGCGGTGGGCAACTGCAGTTAGGCCCGCTTCCTTGGCCTTTTTGAACGCTTCCCGGTTGTACGTGTTGAACTGGAACCAGACGACCTTTGCGCCCTTCTTTATCGCCTGCTCGACGTAGTCCATCGTGAACTCGGGCCTTACGAAGAGGTCGACTATCTCGACGTCATCGGGAATATCGAGAACGCTCGGATAGCACTTCCTTCCGAGGACTTCGGAATAGCGGGGGTTGACTGGATAGACTTCGTAGCCGTGTTCGAGGAGGTAGCGCATCACATCGTTCGCGTCGCGCTCGGGCTTCGGTGAAGCACCCACAAGGGCGATCTTTCTGTACTTCGTCAGAATCCCTGTAACCTCCTCGTCGCTCAACCTGTCAACGGGCATTATCCTGACCATGCTATCACCGGAGGGGTTTGGGAGCCAACCTTTAAAGCTCTAACCGAGAAGTTCCTTCGGTGAGAACATGGCGCTCTACGAGGAGACCCTGACGAGCAGGATTCTGCAGGTCGTTCTGCTTGTTCCTATAATCTCAATGCTCGCAGGCCTTTATGCAACGTATCAGGCTGGAGAAGGCTTTGAAATAATGCTCGCGACCACGGTGGGGGTTGCAATCCTGCTCCTCGACGTCATGGCAATCAGAATCGAGATAGACGAGCGCGAGCTGAGGATAAGGGGCATCCTTGGGCTTATAGTCAGGAAGACGGTACCCATCGAGAATATGGCGAGCTTCCGGGTCGGAGAAGGCTGGACCTCCTGCTACGGGACGATACACTTCAACCTGCCGGCCAAGGGCTGCGTCACGATACATCAGAGGAAGGGCTGGACGGTTTCGTTCACGACCAACAACCCGGAGGAGGTTGCGAGGGTTCTGGCTACTCTCGGCGTTCCACGAGAACCTTAGTGCCCCGGACTGATATTATTCTAACCCTATCACCCCTTTCGGCGACTCCGTTCAGGCATTCTGCCTTCCAGAGCTCGCCATCGAGTTTAACAACCCCCTCAGGGGAGAGGTCTTCCACAACGAGGGCGGTTCTCCCTATCAGTCCCTCTGGGCCTGCAAGGGGCTTTTTGTCCGCTCCCACTCCGAGAACGAAGGGCGCTATGAGGAAATCCTTGGCCAAAAGAAGAGACATCACAAGCAAGCCCGCCCAGAGGGGAATTTCCACACCTATTTCAGGGAGTATCAGGAAGATGAAAACGCCAACGATGATTTCATCGGCCATCAGTGCGAGGAGCTTGAGTAGATTCCCTGCTTTTATACGCCACATCTCTAGACTCCACCCCGCGCCAGCCACTTCCAGTGGGGGTTCAGCTCGACTATCGTCCACCACTTCTTGAGCTCCCTTCTGGCGGTTTTGTAGTCAGGGTAAAACTCCCCGACGAGCTCCCAAAAGGCCTTCGAATGGTTCATGTGTTTCAGATGGACGAGCTCATGGATTACAACGTATTCCCTCAGCTCCCGGGGAAGGGCTATGAGGCGAACGTTGAAGTTCAGGTTTCCCTTGGGGGAACAGCTTCCCCATCGGCTCTTCTGATGCCTGATGTAGACCTTCCCGGGCTCGACACCCATCCCCCAGGCGTAGGAATCCACAAGGGGTAGGAGCTCCTTCCTGAGAATCCTCTTCAGGCAGTCAACCACGTCATTGGGGTTGGGGGAGAGGACGACGGTCTTGAACTGCTCGTGAACTTTGGGCTTTCTTCCGTGAATGACCTGGTAGAACTCGCCGTTGATGGGGAAACCGGACTCCGCAATCTCTCTGAGCTCACCTATCTTGGCCAGCTTGCCCTCAAGCCAGCCCCGGTGCCTCTCGATCAGGTTATCAACGTCGAAGCCATCCGGGGCAGTGACCAGAACCGTTCCGTCCGGCCTTACCTCAAGCCTTGCATACTTAACCGGCCGACGGCGGACCCTCAACCTCATGCCGCTCACCTTTTAAGGAGAATGGACAAAAAGTCCTTATGAAGGTTCGGGTTATAGAGAGGCGCGCCAAGAGCATCTACACAAAATCGAAGATTCCGGGCGTGGAGTGGGCGGTCAACCAGTACGTCGGCTGTGCCTTCGCATGCGAGTACTGCTACGCCAAGTTTCTGATGAGGTGGAAGGACTACGGGAGATGGGGAAGCTGGGTCGAGATGACCTCCTCTCGCCCTAAAGGGTGGGGTTTCCGTCGGGGAAACCCCTCGCTAAAGGCGGGGAGGTTTGAGGGGTAATCCTCATCACCCTCTTTGAAGGGGGTTCGGAGAACCCCTCCGGGAGGGTCTTCCCCCAATTACCCCTACCCGCCGACAAACCCGGCAGGCTCGGGGTTATCTTTTCCACAACCTTCCTCAAAATGTTGAAAGCACCAACTAAATCCGCATTCATGACAACGCCCTCTCCACGGCACTTAAACAAACCTCTAAAGATTCTACCATTAGAATGGCGCTGGCCGCAGAGAGGGCAAAGCTGGGAAGTGAAAACCTCATCAACAAGCACAACCAGAATACCATACTCCTCAGCCACTTCCTTCAAGCGTTTAATGACAGTATTAAACCTCCACACGTGGGAGAGGAGGAAATTCTGCCTCGCACCCTTATCGGAATTCCTACTGATACCCTTCGGGTAACCGACAACAATGGTAGAAACGCCTAACTGATAAAGCCTCTCGACAGTCTGCCTTACAACAGTGTTAATGTAATGCTTTGCCTGAAGTTTAGCCTTCTCGTGCATTCTTTTGAGCTTCTTACTCTTCTTTGCACCACTCTTGTTGAGTTTGGACTGATAATCGGCTATTCTCCTCCGCCAGTAAAAGGCGATACTCTTTAATGGTCTCCCGTTCACGAGGAAGCTTTTACCATTCTCAACGTAGACCGCCATTAAATTGTTCACTCCCAAGTCAATTCCCGCTGAAAGGTCGCCCAAGGGTTGTTTTGGGACTTTCACCCACTCGTCGTTGATTAGTTTTTCTTTCACTGTGATACTGATGTGAGCATACCATTTTCGCTTTACCTCGTCGTAAGTTATCTCTAACCTTCCCTGCTTGCCCCTGAGGTAAATTTTCCCCTTGAATTGAATCCTCAATCTTCCAAATTTTCCAAGGCGCCTCAACTCGACGACGTTCCCGTCAATCCTGTACTGGTCGTTCCGGAGTGGGATGAGGAAGACTTTCCTGCCGTTCTCCCCCCTGACAAAGCCGGGCGGTTTCGGCCTGAACCACTCCGGCAATTCTCCATTCTTTTTCTTCCTGTTGAGTGCGAAGAATGAGCGCCAGCTTTCGGCGTTCTTTCTGGCCAATTGCTGGACTGTTGAGCCGCCAATCCAGTTTTTGAACTCGTGGTAAGCTTCCTTTTCAGTTCCGTTAAAATCAATCCTGCCGAATTCTTTGAATTGTTTTAAACGCTGGTAGTTCAGCTTGTTCCAGATTACTGCCGAAGCGTGAGCTAACTCGAAGAGTGCTTTCTCCTGCTCCTTGCTCGGCTGGAGTTTGACCGTTACCGAGCGCTTCATCTCAAAGCATGGTATGACTCTTAGGCTTTAAAAGGGCATTGCTTTCCCGCTTAAGGGCTAGCTGGGTTCGTACCCTGCCCCAAAGGACGAGGCTTGCAAAAGAAAAATGTCATGTCAACAGTGAGCGACCCATACCAGCCTATAGAGGCCGAGTTAAAGCTCACGAGAAAGGTTTTGAGGTACATGGACAAGAGGAACGAACTTTCGGTGCTCACCAAATCGCCGCTGGTAGCTCGCGACATCGACCTTTTCAAAGAGTTCCGGACGATAGAGGTTGGCCTCACGATAAACGGCTTCACCGGAAGGGAGAAGAGGCTTTTTGAACCGCTGACGCCGGTTCACGAGGCGAGGGTTAACGCCCTCAAAGAGCTCCACGAGGCGGGCTTGAAAACATACGTTTTCGTCAGCCCAATAATTCCGGAGATAACGGACGTTTCCGCCATAGTCGAGGATACGAGGGACTTTGCGGACTACTACTTCTTTGAAGTGCTCAACCTCCGTGCATCGGGAAGGGAATTCCAGGAACTCCTCCGCGATGAGTATCCGGAAAGCTACGAGGTTCTGACCGATGATGAGGCCTTTGAAGAGTTTCTGTGGGGGCTGAAGAAGGAGATAAGGTCACTGGGAGTAAAGGCGGAGGGGATAGAGACCCACCGCGAGGGCTGGGAGTTCGTGGAGCTCTGACCTCCTCTCCGCCTGGCCGAGGTTCGGCTTAATCCCCTCGCCACTTGCGGAGAGGTTTTCGGGCTCTCATCCACCTACTCCCGTCGCCGGTTTCAGCTCGGCCCGAGGGCTCGGCCTTGAACCCGTTACCCCTACCGCCAAAGCGGATTGGGGTTATCGCTTAAGGCCACTCATCAGGTTTCGAACCGCTTAAAGGCGGTTTTTGAAAGGACGCCTTACGGCGTCTTCCTCCCAATGGCGGGAGGACACGCTGAAACCCCTCGTCCCATCGGGTTGTCTTTGAGTGGCCCCTCCGAGGCCTTACTACACCCCAAAGTTTAAAAGGGTTTCGACTGTTGGAAGGCCGGATTACCGATTACTGCATCCCAGCTCTAAAGGACGAGGCTTTCAAGAGAAAAAAAGTAAAATTTATTGGCGTCCCTTCGGGATGACCGCTATCACCATCGAGTTCACGTTGGTTCCCGTCGGCCCCATCTTGAGGAGCGCACCCACTCTTTCCAGCGCACCGTAGGCGTCGTGCCTCCTGAGGACTTCCCCGATGTCCACTCCAGCTTCCCCGAGAAGTCCAAGCGTTTTCCCGTCCACTATCCCGCCGGCCGCATCCGTCGGCCCGTCCGTTCCATCGGTATCGACCGCTAAGACGACTGCGTTTAGACCAGCTATCTTTCTGGCCACACTTAGCGCGAACTCCTGATTCGGTCCGCCGAGGCCGGCTTTTCCCTCAATAGTCACCGTCCACTCGCCGCCGGCTATTAGAACCGCCGGCTTTGGAACCGGGCGGTCGTATTTGGCGATCTCCTGGACTATCGAGCCTATTGCCAGGGCTATCTCCCTTGCCTCACCTTCGAGGGTCGTGGTGAGCAACAGGGCATTGTAGCCGAGTTCCTCCGCCTTCGCCAGGGCAGATTCACAGGCGAGGGTGTTGCTTCCGACTATGAAGTTGTGGACGTTTGGGAGGTCTTCCTTGAGGGTTTCCTCGGCTTTTCCCTCAAGTCCCAGCTCGATGTGCCTCTTAACGCTCTCGGGCAGCTTCTCCCAGACGCCGTAGAGCTTCAAGATTCTGAAGGCATCCTCGAAGGTGGTGGGGTCCTTTACAGTTGGGCCCGATGCTATGGCCTCGAGCGGGTCGCCGACGACGTCCGAGAGGATCAGGCTTACAACCGTCCCCCTCACGCGCTTCGCCAGCTTGCCGCCCTTGACGGCCGAGATGTGCTTTCTCACTGTGTTTATCTCGTATATCTTTGCCCCGCTTTTCAGGAGGAGCTCGTTTGTCCGGATTTTGTCCTCCAGGGTTATTCCCCTCTCGGGAAGGAGGAAGAGGGCGCTTCCGCCACCGGAGATCAGGACGATGAGAATGTCGTTCTCCCCAACCTTCTCGGCCAGCTCGAGGCCGAGTTTTCCAGCCAGGAGGGAGTTTTCGTCTGGAACAGGGTGTCCAGCTTCGATAGCTTTCAGCCGTTCCGTTCTCGGACAGTTTTCGGCGTACCCGTACTTGGTGATGATTACCCCCTCTTCGACTCTCTCCCCGAGGAGGTCAACGACCGCCCTTGCCATGGAGCAGGCGGCCTTGCCGAAGGCCAGAAGATAGATTTTCCCCCGAACCGGGAACCTCTCACCAGAAACGACCAAGTGGTTCCCCTCAATCCCAAGGTTCCTTTTCACCGCGAGGTACGGGTCAGCGGCTTTCAACGCCGCATCCATCAGGGCGAGTGCCGTTTCTTTAGGTGTCATGTGAAAAGATAGTTTGCGAAGCTTAAAAATCAGTCGAACACCACCAGCTCAATCTCGGCAATCGTCTCGGGGTTCTTCAGAAGCTCCACAATGCGCCGGTCTATGTCCCTGGCGGCCTTGTTGGCCCTTATCGCGAGGGTTCTGGCGTCCACGTAGGTGCTCTTCCTGATGACCATCGAGTACTCGTGCTCGAGAATCAGCTCCGGGCTCCCCTCGGCCAGGACCTCGTCAGTGAGGTCGCCCACCCTGATGCGGATCAAGAGCTTCTTTCCAGCCCGGAGGGCACGTTTAAAATCCTCGCTCAGGTCGTTTATGCCCCTGTCCGCTTCGATGCACAGTATGCAGTCCCCCCTTGGGGTGAGGTAGTTTTCCTTCGTGAACTCAAGCGTCGATTTGTGGGTTGCCCTGACGTTCTCGTGTCCCCTGCAGCGGATGATTTCCCTCATCATGATCAAGGGTTTTCGCGGGGCCTTATAAACGTCCCGAAACACTTATAGGTGAATTCACGTTCATGCCATATAGATGCAATGGGGTGGGTGCCAGATGAGGCGTTCGTGGAGGAACCTCCTGAGGGGTATCATCAGGGTTCACGCGGGATTCGCGGTGATTAGGATTAACTCCCTCGGAATCGTCTATCCCAAGCGGACAAACGCGAACATCACCGAGAGACTGAGGAGGGAAGGATGAGTCCTTTTCTTCCCACCACGTGGGAAAACCTTTAAAAGGGCTTTCATGATTTGGGTTACGGTTGTCAGAGTCAAGATAATGGGGGGATTGATGATGGGAAACATCAAGCAGACTTTCATCAAGAGAATCGCCCGCGAGCTGTTTGACCGCTACCCGAACGAGTTCACCAGGGACTTCGAGCACAACAAGAAGAAGGTCGATGAGCTCACCAACGTCACCAGCAAGACCATCAGGAACAGGATAGCCGGTTACATGACCAAGCTCGTGAGGATGAAGGAAGAGGGCAAGATGCTTTGATGCCCCTTTTCTAGGATTTATTCTCTTCGGACCCTTCCAGCCGATTCTTAAAAGGATTCTTAAAAGCTTTCCAGGTCCTCAAGTATCTTTCTCGGCAGCCTGGGGGCGAACTCCTTCAGGAGCCTCTCGAACTCCCGTTCGTTTTCCTGAGCCACCCTTCTGAAGAAATTCTCTATGTACGTCTCCGTCAGCAGGCGGACTTCCTCCAGCTCCTGCTTTGTCCGGATTATCTCATTTATCCTCTCCTGTATCTCCGTTAGAAACGTCAGGAGCTCGTCTATCTTGGCGTCCGCGGGCTCAGTGGATTTTATGAGCGCCCTGGCCTGGTTGTACTCCCTGGTTCGCCTGGGGGCCTTCGGTTCGTACATCTCAGTGCCGAAGGTGTACGGAGTGAGCAGTACCTCCATTCTGAAGCCTCTCTTTATCGTGTAGTACTTCCTGGGCCTGCCACGCGGTATCTTCTCAGTCCTTCCCTCTATGAGCCCAGCGCTCTCGAGTATCCTCAGATGCTCAAGGACCGCCTTCTGACCGACCCCCAGCTCCTGGCTCAGCTCGCTCACAAAGTAAGGTCTCTTGGTGAGCAGGATGAGTATCCTCCTGCGGGTCTCGTTTCCCAGTATGTCAAGCAGCCTTCCCATGTTCTTATTTGACTCCATGGCCTCTCACCCCCTTTCCCTAACCTGATGTAAGAAAAGATTACTTTAAGCTTTTCGGTGGATCCGGGAGAAAAATTGGAGGATTATGGAACAACGTGGTGCTCCCTGCAGCGTGCCTCATAGCTCTCGCTGCTCCCGACGAGGATTATCGGGGAGTCCCTCGGGGCCGGCTTCCCATCAATAAGACGCTGACTCCTGGTCGCGGGTTTCCCGCAGACCGTGCAGACGGCGGTGAGGTAGACGATGTTATCCGCACGGACAAGGAGGTCCCTGGTCACCGGGAAGGGGTCCCCCTTGAAGTCGAGGTTGAGGCCGCTCGCAATCACGTAGATTCCCTCGTCGGCGAGGCGGTTCAGAGTCTCAACTATTCCCTGCGGAAAGAACTGAACCTCGTCCACCCCGATTACCTCGAAGCCCTCATCCAGGGTAATTCTCTCAATGAGTTCAACGCCCTCCTCATTCGTGGGGACGACGAAGGCCTCATACCTGAGACCGTTGTGGGCAACCACGTCATCCTCGGAATATCTGTTGTCGATGCTGGGCTTGAAGAGGGCGGCCTTTCTCTTGGCAAAAGTCTGCCGCTCTATCCTCTTTATAAGCTCGGTGGTTTTGCCCGCGAACATCGGCCCCGTTATGACCTCCAAGAATCCACCAGGGTGAACCATAACACCACCGGGGGAAGAACATTCCCACCCGTTAAATCTCCTCCGGGTGAAAAGTTGAACGAAAGACGAAAATGGGGGAGAAAAGCCGTCAAACCGGTCAGACCGGAGTGACGTGGCCCCACTTCTCCAGGGCGCGGGCAAGCTCCCTGTGGCTCTTGGCGTATTCGTCGAGGGGGATTCCCTGCATGATGGCATCTATCGCCTGCCTGGCAGCTCTTGCACCCGCAGCAGGCCCATCGGGGTGTCCGAGGGTTCCTCCACCGAGCTGGAAGACGATGTCAGTTCCGAGGGCGTCAACAACGGGCTGGATGTTGCCGGGGTGGAGGCCACCCGAGCTCGTCGGGAACGCGGCCTTTATGCCGTAGAACTTCTGCTCCATGTGGAAGACATCGTTCTCGTCCGGCTTGTAGTGCTTCTCCCTGAGGATCCTGGCGTTCTGAATGACGTCCCACTTTCCTCCCTCGAGCTTGCCGGCTCCGGCCGTTCCAACGTGGAGCTGGTCGATACCGACGAGCCTGTAGAGCTTCGCCAGGACGAACATCGAGATGCCGTGGTGTGGGTTCCTGGTGAACGCGGCGTGCATGGCCCTGTGACCGTGGACGGCTAGACCGTAGTCCGCCGCCAGCTCGGTTATGTACTCGAGTGCGCCCCAGCCGGTTATGACGACATCGACCATCGCGTGCTTGAGGCCGAGATCGGCCAGAACCTCAAGCCTGCGCTCCATCTCAAGGAGCGGGGCAGTTATGTTGGCGAACCAGGTCTTCTTCTCACCGGTCTCGTTCTCAACCCTCTCTATCACCCTGGCCATTATCTCGGCGCGCTCATCAAAGCGGTTGTACCAGGGGCTCGTGAGGTTCTCGTCGTCCTTCATGTAATCGGCGCCGTTTGAGAGCAGGTCGTACGCGAGCTTTTCGAACTCCTCAGGGGAATAACCCACCTTGGGCTTTGGAACGACACCGTAGAGCGGCCTGTCCTTGATATCGAGCATCTTTCTGACGCCCTCGATACCAAAGGCCGGACCGTTGAACTCCCTGATGAGCTTCTCGGGGAAGTACATGTCCTCAAGACGCAGCCCCTTAACGCGCTTCATCCCGAAGACGTTGCCCGCTATGCTCGCCAAGAGTCCGGGAAGGTTTGCCTCCTCAAAGGCGTGGAACGGGTAGGCTATCTTGACTATCCAGCTGCCGTCGCCCATGTCGTGGAAGTCGTAGGCCTTGGCGGAAAGGTCCGCCCATCTCTCCTTCTCATACCACTCGTAGAGGGTGGTCCAGGTTCCGGTCGAGCTCTCGGCGGCGACTGCACCGGCGGCCGCCTCGATGGTGTACCCCTCGGCAGGGGTTACGCGGAACACGGCTATGATGTCCCTCTTTTTATTGGGCTCATAGGCCTTGTCCACGTAGTAGTCGTATATCTTGTCAAACTTCTCTACCATGCTTTCACCTCCTGAGTAACTTGGAGATTATACGGCCACCTATAAAAATGCTATGGTTCATTATTGGGACACTCCTGCCCCCATATGAGTATCGGGGACACTTTTACTGCGTCAACGCCCCAAACTTCCGCCCCGCTTTTAAAAATCAAAGCTGTGTCCCACCGGCAAACGGGGTTTCAAGTGCGGATAGACCTTTTCAAAACTTTGCCCTCGGGTTTGTATTGGGCTGTTCATAAGGTGGCAGGCGAAGGATGCCGAATTTCTAAACACCCCACCTAAAAACAGCCGATTATCGCCCCCAGAAGCCCCTGTTTCCGAAAAGTTTATATAGGCCTTCCTTCCTAGAATAGAACGCAGATACCTGCAAAACAACGTTTAGGAGGTTGGGAAAATGGCTGAGTTGCCGATTGCCCCGGTTGACAGGCTGATAAGGAAGGCCGGCGCCGCCCGCGTCAGCGAGGACGCCGCCAAGCTCCTGGCCGAGCACCTCGAGGAGAAGGCCATGGAGATCGCCAGGAAGGCGGTCGACCTTGCCCACCACGCCGGCAGGAAGACCGTCAAGGCCGAGGACATCAAGCTCGCCATCAAGAGCTGATGGCCTTTCTTTTCCTTCCTTAGCTTTTCTGAAAGTTTGGAGCTTTACCAGAAGCGCACCCTTTTGACCCGGACGCTTTCTCCGGTAACCTCCAAAAACGCAAAGCCTGCCGAATCCATCCTAGGGAACGTCGGCGAGCCAGGGTTGAGGAGAACCACCCTTTTCCCGTGGATTGAGTAGGTATCGTGGTAGAAACGGTGCGTGTGACCGAATATGAGAACATCGACCCCCATGTCGAGGGCTTTGAGCGTCAGAAACTGGGCGTTGAGCGAGAAGAACCGGTGCCCGTGGAGAAGGCCGATTCCAATATCCGCGGCATCGACGACCCTCTCCTCAGGGAGGTTGAGGTAATCAGCGTTTCCCCGAACGGCTATGACCGGTGCGAACCTCTCAAGCTCCTCCAGAAGCTCATGGGATGTAACGTCGCCCGCGTGGAGTATCAAATCCGGCGTTCTCTCCTCAAGGTGCTGGAAAAGAAGGGAGAGGGGGTTTCGGGTCTTATCGCCGTAATGGGTGTCGCTCGTCACCGCTATAAGCACGGCCATCCCTCATATCGGGA
Organism: Thermococcus celericrescens; assembly: GCF_001484195.1. Taxonomy (NCBI): domain Archaea; kingdom Methanobacteriati; phylum Methanobacteriota; class Thermococci; order Thermococcales; family Thermococcaceae; genus Thermococcus; species Thermococcus celericrescens. The sequence goes on along the minus strand of NZ_LLYW01000019.1, from coordinate 45,782 downwards.
CGTTTATGTTGAGCTTCTCCACCAGCTCCTTGTAGCGGTTCCTCACGGTGACCTCGGTTACGTGCGCTACCTCCGCCACCTCGCGCTGGGTCTTTTTCTCACCCTCGAGGAGAGAGGCAACGTACAGGGCAGCCGCCGCAAGTCCAGTAGGACCCTTGCCGCTGGTTATGCCGCGCTTTATGGCCTCCCGGAGTATCTCCTTGGCCCTCTTCTTCGTCCGGACACTCACGTTTAGAGCGTCGCCGAAGCGGTCAACGTACTCAATCGGGCTGGTCGGGCGGAGGTTGAGGCTGAGACCGCGGGCAAGGAAGCGGTAGCTCCTTCCTATCTCCTTCTTCGTGACCTTTGAAACGGCCGCTATCTCATCGAGAGTCCTTGGAATGCTCTCCATCCTGCACGCCGCGTAGAGTGCCGCGGAGACCATTCCCTCAATCGAGCGCCCGCGGATGAGCTTCTTCATGACTGCCTTTCTGTAGAGCGAGGCCGCAACCTCCTTGACGCGCCTCGGGAGACGCATCTGGGCAGCCATTCTGTCCAGCTCGCTCAGGGCGAAGGCGAGGTTACGCTCGGCGGCGTCGTTTATGCGCATCCTGCGCTGCCACATCCTCAGGCGGCGCATCTTAGTCCGGTACATGCCGGTTATCTGGTTCCCGTGTATGTCCTTGTCGCGCCAGTCTATGTCGGTGGAGAGGCCCTTATCATGGATCATCAGCGTCATGGGCGCACCGGTCCTGGCACGCTTGGCCCTCTGATCGGGGTCGAAGGCGCGCCACTCAGGACCCTCATCGACGACATTCTGCTGAACAACGTAACCACAGACAGAACAGACAATTTCGCCTCTCCTCGGGTCGTAAAACAGCTTATCGGAGCCGCAAATCGGACAAACATTCTTATCAGCCAAAAGCTCTCACCCCCTCTTTCTGGGGGCAGGGCGTCTTGCCTTTCCGCCCTTGGAACGCTTCTTCCCGGACCGAGCTTTTCTGCCAGGCCCGGATTTCTTCCTCGAGGAATCAACGTACAGCAGTGCACCGATGTAACTCTCGGGATTCTTGACTCGTGGCTTGACGGCCACGTAGGGCCTCTTAACCGGCCCGAAAACATCCTTTACTACCCCGACCACGGTGAGCTTTTTGTCAACCACCGGGTCGTTGAGTGAAGGAACCCAGTCAGTCCTGAGAACCAGGAACCCCTGCTTTGCATAGTGAGAAACTTTACCCAGGCGCTTCATAGCCCCACCCCAAAAGGACATCTCCTTTTAAGCTTTTCGTTTTTGCCCTTATAAACTTTTCGGAAAATTTCCAAAAGGTTTTTATGGAAAGCGTGGCTAACAATAAAGATTGGGCGAGCAAAATGAGGTGCCTCATCGTCGGCCATCTCGTGAGGGATATCATTGTCAAGGATTCCGGAATCGAATACCGCATCGGGGGCGGGGCGTACTATTCTGCGATGGCCCTGTCCAGATTCTGCAGGGTCGAGATTCTGACCAGCGTTGGGGAGGATTTTCCCGAAAGCTGGCTCAAGGGACTTGAGGAAGCGGGCATAGTGCTCCATACGATACCCGCGGAAAACAGCACTTCCTACCGTCTCCGTTATCTCGACGGGAACACAAGAGAACTCAGCCTCCTCTCCACCGCGGAGAGAATAACCGACATGCCACATGGGAGCTACGATATAATCATCCTCAACCCCGTCGCAGGTGAGATTACACCCGAAACCGTTGCACTCGCCAAAAAGAGGGGCGACTTCGTTGCTGCAGACGTCCAGGGGTTCATCAGGTCCCCCCCACCCTGGAAGACTGAAGCTGACAGGGGTAGACGGCAGCATCTTTAACGGACTGAAGGTTCTCCACGCCGACGTCTCCGAGGCCCAGCTCGTAAGAAACCTTAATCCGGACAAAATAGAGGTGCTGCTGGTCTCCCGGGGTGCCGACGTTGGGCAGGCATACCTCCGGGGACGAAAGTACACCTATACCCCGGCCAGGGTTGCGGTGGAGGAATCCACCGGCGCGGGCGACGTTTTTCTCGCGAGCTTTTCGTACTTCTACCGCGAGTGTCCCTTCATCCAGGCACTCAAGAGGGCCAGCGCGTTCACCGCCCTTTTTCTCCAGCGCAGAATCCTCGACTTCCCGATGGACGAAGTGAACGAGCTGGCGAGAAGGGTGACGGTTCGCCCAGTTAAATCCCAAGGAATATAAGGGCCCGCACCCACCACATCACGGGTAAGGAAACGTCAGCATGCTAAAGAGGATGAGAGACATCCTGAGGTGATGGTATGGACCGATACGTTCTGCTCGTTAAGGCCCCGAGGGGCTACGATATAACCCCCGTACGGGAGGAGCTCAGAGAGTTTCTCTCCAGAACCCATCCCGAACTCAAGGTCGAGGCGCACAGATGCATAGGCCTCACCGCCGACATAGTCATACTGTACGGGGACGGCGTCGTACTCATCAAAAGGAAGCACGAGCCGTTCAAGGACAGCTTTGCGTTACCGGGGGGCTTCGTCGAGTACGGGGAAACCGTCGAGGAGGCGGCCCTTCGTGAGGCGAGGGAGGAGACTGGTCTCGACGTGAGGCTCATCAAGCTCGTTGGAGTTTACTCCGACCCGAACCGCGACCCGAGAGGACACACCGTAACGACGGCATTTCTGGCGATTGGAACCGGAAAACTGAAGGCCGGGGACGATGCCAAGGAAGTCCACGTTGTACCCGTGGATGAAGCGCTGAAGCTGCCGCTGGCGTTCGACCACGCGAAGATTCTGAGGGACGCCCTGAGCCTGAGGTGATGTCATGAGGGTCGAGTTTCCGGAATTCGGCAGGATAGTCGTGGACGGGAAGGTTTACGAAGGCGACATCGTGATATATCCGAGCGGAAAAATCGAGGAGCGCAAGAAATGGCTCAGCAAGAACAAGCACGGCACGAGCCATAAGCTCGACCCGGATGAGCTGAGGGAGTACCTCACGGAGGACTTCGACGTTCTGCTCGTCGGCACCGGTGCCTGGGGAAAGCTCTCCCTTCTACCGGAAAGCAGGGAGCTGGTGGCGAACAAAGAGGTCATCGAAAAGCCGACCGGCGAGGCGGTGGAGCTCTTCAACGGGCTCTGGGGAAAAAGGAAAGTCCTTGCGATATTCCACGTCACCTGCTGAGGAAGGCCTGAACCGCCGCGAAGCCGACGGTAGCTAGAGCCAGCGCGTAGGGGTAGCCGAGGAAGTACCAGAGGCCGGCGATTGCTCCGAGGGTAACCCCGTTGATTATCATCAGCACCAGGACGTGGCCGAAGTTCGTCTCCGGCACGGATAGCTCGCTTTCGCCGTGGTAGAAGAAGGCCAGCGCCAGGGATGACGTCAGGAGCGGAAGAATAACCGCGGCGGGGAGCAGGGCGAGGGTTTTAACGTCGAGGTACGAAACCGCTAGGACGAGGCCGACGCCGGCAGTAACCGGAACGGCGTTCATTACCAGGAGCTTCGCCCGAACGAACTGACCGACCGTTATGGGCAGACTCCTCAGGAACTCGAACTCCCTACCATCTATTTTGAGAACCGTGTCGATTCCCACGGAGCTCATCCAGGCTATCATGAGGAGGACCGATGCGAGCGCCCAGTCCTCAACCTTTCCGGACGTGAGAATGCCAACGGCACTCGGCAGGATTATGAAGAGAGGAAAGACGAGACCGACGAGGAGGGCACTCTTTCTGAAGACTATCCTCAGGTCCTTCAGGGCGATCGCCACGGTTGGGTGGTGGGTTTCGGCCTTGAAGCGAACGATTCTGGAGCGGGAAACCTTCGCCCCCTCCTCGAGCCGGCCCCAGAGCCGTCCGAGAATGAACAGGTAGAGCGGAACTAGGATGACGAGATAGCCGAGGAGAATGAGGGAGGAGTGGGATGGATCCGTTATCGAGGCGACGGAGAATGGATAGGCCAGGGAGTACTTCGAGAAGAAGGGCAGAAGGTCCTCGTAGTGCTCATTGACGTACCCCTGGAAGTAGTTGAGGGCGTAGAAGATGCCGATGAAGAGGATAACCCCCAGGGTTCTGGCGAGTGTTCTGAGCTTCGAGAACCTGCCGCCGACGCTGGAAGAGCCGAAGAAGGTGAACACTATCAGTCCAAGTGTGTGGCCGAGGAAGGCCCCTGTAAGGATCCAGAGAAGGCCGAGCAGGCCGGAGGTTCCGTACTTCACCATCATCATGATGGCCGCAGGAAGGAGCGCAATGACCGCGGGAACGTTGTCTATCGCCAGGAGAAGGCTGAGATACTTTGAGCCGGTCCTTATCGGCAGGGGTTTGAGCGGCTCGAAGATTCCCATGGAGGTCGCGTAGGAAGCATTGACGGTCGTCGTGTAGAGCGCCATTATGAAGGGGAGCAGGGCATAGGTGGCGAATATCACCGCCGCCCGGGTTTCATCTTCGGCTCCGACAATAGCCCCCGCCATCATGACGCCAAAGAACAGAAAGGCAACTGCCTGAAGGGCCATCCCCCTCTTTATGTCGCCCGCGTTCTTGAGCTGCTTCCTGAACTTCTCAGGATCGGCCGCTATCTGAGGGTTGCTCTTCAAACGTCTGTAGTGGAGTTCCTTATAGAGGATTCTGACTATCTCGAACATGCTCCCACCCTAAAGGGCATTCTTAAGAGCCCGGACTATGCTGGACACCTCGTCCTGGCTCTCGGTGAGCTTCAGGAAAACGTCCTCCAGGCTCTCCTCGTGGGCGAACTCCTTGAGCTGCTCCACCGTTCCCTCAGATATTATCTCACCGTTGTAGATGACCCCAACGCGGTCGCATATAGTCTCCGCCAGAGCCAGGACGTGGGTGGAGAAGACTATGCTCCTGCCCTCCTCCCTGAACTGGAGGAGAAGTTCCCTGAGAATGCGGGCGCTCTTGGGATCGAGGCCGTTCATCGCCTCATCGAGGATGAGAACCCTCGGGTCATGGAGCATTGCCGCTATGAGCGACACCTTCTGCCTGGTTCCGAAGCTGAGCGAGCCTATCATCTCCCCGAGGTAGCTCCCTATGCCAAACGCCCTGACCAGGGTCTCAACCCTCTCCTGGAGTTCTTCTCTGGGAATCCCCCTCACACTCCCCACGAAATTGAAGAACTCGACTGGAGTGAGGCTCTCGTAGAGGACGGGCGTCTCCGGCACGTAGCCGGTTATCTCTTTGACTCTACGGGGGTCTTGCGAGACGTCAACCCCGCCCACAACAACGCGCCCCGAGGTGGGTCCCAATATCCCGGCCAGAATCTTCATCGTCGTGCTCTTTCCACTTCCGTTCGGCCCAAGAAGGCCGTATATCTCGCCATCACCAACGGTGAACGTTATTCCATTGACTGCCCTCGTCGGGCCGAAGCTCTTGGTGAGGTTCTCAACCTCGATCATTCTACCACCAGATGTGAGAATAATCCGCGCTTAATAAATTTTGTCCCCTGAATGACTCTTCATCGAAGAAACTCTTAAATAAAATGAGGGACATAATTGGATAAAATCCAGACCCCTGCATGGGCTTCAATTTCTTTTCTTGCCCGAGGTTTGGCCCGGAGGTGCCGGTATGAAAAAAACCTCACGGATTTTGATTTTCCTGTTGATGAGCATGTTAGTCATCATCAGCGGGTGCATTGGCAACACCCCCTCATCCACGGGCACAAGCCCAACAACGAGCGAGAATCCAACGAGCAACAGGGGCGAGACGTCTGAGATAGAGATCTCGCCGACGGAAACTGGGAGTGAAACCGGAACCGAAACCCATACCGAGGCCGCAACGCAAACCGAAACCCAAACGGAAACCTCGACCGAAACCCCCGTCCAGAACGAGAGCCTCCAGTACGATGAGGACGGGAACGTTGTATGCGAGGGCGACGCAGACCCGGACCTCGGCTGTGAAGCCGGGGAGACCAACGAGAACGGAAGTGGACCGGGATTCTCCCTGGCAGGGGGCATAAACTTCACCCTTCAGCCGGTTATAAGGCCCGTTTACATGCTTACTATGAACTTCACCTACGTCGGACCGATTGGAAGCGAAGTCTTTGAGCCTAACGGCGAGAAAATAGAGCAGATCTCGATTATTACGCAGTCCACGAATCCCGGAAAGAACGTGAAGTTCACTATAACATTTGAAAACGAAAGCCTTGCGGCAGCATACGTCCACATTCCCTCGTTCATCGACATGTTCTCTGGCAAGAAGCACGTGTACGAGCCGACGGTCATAAAGTTCGACGAGGGGGATGAGTTTGGGAGAAACTGGGAGCTCCACCTCTACTCGACGGGCTCCACCCTCTATGAGCTAACCTCCAACGGTTCAATTGAGCTCCAGAGCGGTGAGGTGGAGCTCGACGGGAGGCGCGTGAGCTTCACCGTCGAAAACTTCTCTGAAATCTTTCCGGAGAAGGTTTACCTCAGAATCTACGGCAGAACGATAAACGATGACAACCCCAGCCTCACCTATCCGAGCGTTGGGAAGTTCGTGGTGGAGGCCGGAAGGGGCTGGATTGACTACTACTCGCCCGCCTGGTTCGGCCTTCCTGATGAGAACGTTGAACTCTACATGGAGGCGGGGGGCCACGACCTCCTCATGAGGCTCTACTTCAAGGACGAGAGAACCTACAACCTGATGATGCCCATCAAGGCCTTCATAGACAGCAGCGACAACGGTGAGGCGGACTGGATAGCCATAATAACCGCCAACGGCTACGAACTCAAAGACCGCTCCGGCAGCGTCTTCCGCTCGGGAGACGTGAAGGTTGAGCAGCTCGGGGACGGCAGGTTCATAGTAGAGTTCAATATCAGCAACTTCTTCTCCCTCGTCCCCTGGCGCTACTTCCGCCTCTGGTTCGCCCCCTCAATTGGCCTTGACCGCTTCCCATCGCACAGCAACATCTGGGTGAACGCGACCAACGGACTGAGCCTTGACAAGGACGTTGAGCGCTATCTGATCATCGTCGTCGAGGACGTTTACATAAAGGGCAACAAGGACAGCGCAGAGGGCGAGATACAGCTCGTCTCGTGGGCCTTCCCGGTTTACTGGGAGCACGAGAACGACCTCGACTGGGAATACGGACCGATTTATGCAGTCGGCTATCCAGCCAAGCGCTGGGTCGAGGCGAACGACCACAGCAGACTGCTCTACCACGACGAGAGGGCGATAAGCGTGAGCTATCCCTTCATCAACGGCTACCCGATTTTCGTCATGCCCCTCGATGAGGTCAAAAAATACAGAAAGGTTTACGTCCAAACCGCCGGCTGGGACTTGGACGACCCCGGTGAATACATCACCCTCGGCGTCGGCCTCCTGATTGACGCCGCCATCGGCCTCGCCACCGGAGAAATAGGAACCGCGATGAAGTACGGCTACAACGGCGTTATGTTCATCAACCAGCTCGTTACTGGCCAAGGTGCGGGCGAGTGGTGGGGATCAACGATAGTCAAAGACCTCGGTGGAGATCCCGACCCGGTCGGCTACAACGGTTATACGATAGACGCGAGAGGTAATTACCGCGACGGCGTTCTCGTTGAGATCTGGTCCGCCGACGGCAACATGAGGGTGACCTACCTCGTTCAGGAGGTTGAGGTCCCGAGGACGCTCCGCTACGACACGCTGAAAGCCTATCTCGATACGGTACAGTTCACAAAGGACACAGAGCTCGGAGACGACGAGTACTACCTCTACGCGAGCGCCTTCACCCATTTCGAGCCCCAGGAATACGCCGACGTGCCCGACATAACGAGGGAGGAAACCACCGCGATGGTTCCGGTTGAAGTGACCTACCGCTATCCGAAGGCTGGAGTCCTCTCCGGGAACAAGGTTACGGCCAGGCCTGAGATGCTGATTATAGAGCACGCGAGGGCAAATGTTCCCCTCCTCTACCTTGAGTACGCCGGCTGGGAAGAGGACGCAGGAAAGTGGGGCAACGACGACGACCCGATGGGCCAGGTGGCGATAACGATTCTCCTGGACGACGATTACTTCAACTGGGATTCCTTCTCTGGAATCCCCGAGAAGGAGTGGAGCATTGAATTCCCGAGCTGCGGAGTTTCCGGCGGCTGCTCAAAGGCCTGGTTCTGGGTGAGGATAAATGCCGACTGAGCCTTTCCTTCTTTTACCCAACAACCTTTAAACAGGAAAGCAAACCATTTTAAAGCCTAAGAACAATACCATACTTTGAGATGAGGAGAACAGTAACCATAAAACTCCAGCCGAGCAAAGAACAAGAGAAAACACTCTTCGAATTAGCTGACATTGGGGCTAAAGTTTGGAACCGAGTGAACTACTTGCGGAGGCAAGAATTCTTCGAGGGTAAGCCCGTTGACTTCCTCAAAACCGAGAAGATAGTTTATGAAGAGTTTAAGAAGGAAATCGGTTCTGCAACAGTCCAGCAAATTTGCAGGAAAAACGCCGAAAGCTGGAGAAGCTTCTTCTCCCTTTTGAGGAACAAAAGGGATGGCGAACTCCCCAAGTGGCTCAAGCCCAAACCACCGAACTACTTGAAGGACGATAGGAAGAGAAAACTCTTAATCGTCCTCAGGAAAGACCAATACAAGATTGAAGGCAACAAGTTAATCCTCAAAGGCCTCGGAAAATTCAAACACTTAGAAATCCAATTTAAAGGCAGAATACACTTAAAAAGCAAGCAAGGAAGATTAGAAATAACTTATGACCCCCCCGCTAAGCGGAAGTGGTATGCTCACATCAGCCTCACCGTCAAGGAGAAGTTAATCAACGACGAGTGGGTCAAAGTCCCACGACAACCCTTAGGAAACCTTTCAGCCGGAATAGACTTGGGGGTAAATAATTTAATGGCCGTCTATGTCGAGAATGGAGAAAGCTTTCTCGTCAATGGGAAACCATTGAAAGCCATAGACTTCTACTTTAGGAAGGTCATCGCTGAATACCAGTCAAAACTCAACAAATCTGGTTGTAAAAGGAGCAGGAAGCTTAGAAGAATGCACGAGAAGGCTAAACTCCAAGCGAGACACTACATTAATACCGCAGTAAGACAGACCCTCGAAAGGCTGTATCAGTTGGGTGTTGGCAGAATCGTCGTTGGCTATCCTAAGGGCATTAGTAGGAATTCTGAAAAAGGCAAGAGGCAGAATTTCATTCTCTCCCACGTGTGGCGTTTCAACACGGTGATTCAGCGTCTCAAAGAAGTGGCTGAGGAGTATGGTATTAGCGTTGTGGTTGTTAATGAGGCTTTCACGTCTAAGCTTTGCCCCGTCTGCGGGAAGCCCCACAATGGGGCGAGGTTTGTTAGGGGATTGTTTAAGTGTCCCGCAACGGGGCTTGTATTCAATGCGGATTTAGTTGGTGCTTTCAACATTTTGAGGAAGGTTGTGAAAACCATAACCCCGAGTCTGGGTGGGCTTTACGCTCAGAGGAGGGGTAATTGGGGGAAGACCGTCCCGGAGGGGTCGAAGACCCGCTTTTTAGTGGGTTTTAATGAGACCCCTCAAACCTCTCCGCCATTAGCGAGGGGTTAGGCAAACCCCCGCCCCTCACGGCGGGAAGGAGGTCAGATGGAGAACGGGGAGTTCAGCTGACTCCCCTTATTTTGGTTCCAGGTGAGCCCTCTTAACCTCAAGCACCCCAGAGTAGTTGCACTCGTTCCACTTCTTCTCGACCTCGTCGAATACTACTCTCGCCTTGAAGAACGGGGCGTCGCGAACGAATGTCTCGAACTCACCTCCTTCGCCGGCGACGTGAATCTTGTACTTCTCATGGAGCTTCACAAGTTCCTCAAGGGCTTTCTCGTTTATCCTCCTGCCAAGCCAGCTCTGGTCAAGGCCAAAAGCAGCCGTGCCGACCATGACGATGTCAAAAATCTCTATCAGCTCACGCATGTAGTCAACCGGATCGCGGTGCCAGGCCGGGGCGAAGCTCTCTATGCCAAGCTCCTCGGCAACCCGGTCAACGCGCTTCTTCTGATACTCGCTGGCCAAGGCGCCTGCAACTACCCCGTCTATCCTCAGCCCCTCAAGGACGACCTTCATGTCCTCGACTTCCCTCTCCTTCTCACCGCTGGTAAAGCCCTTAACAAGGGGAATTCCGATGGCTTTCGCTTGGAGCTCGGTGAGGTGGATGTTCTGCACGTGGTACATGTAGCTCTCGTCGCTCTCGCTGACCATGGAGACGAGGTATTTGACCTCGAACCCCTGCTCCAGCGCCCAGTGGAGGGCGTAGTTGGAATCTTTCCCACCGGAGTAGAGCACAGCGACGCGCATCTTCACCACCGTTCAGGTTATAGAAAGCAATAAAAGAGCTGCCTTAAAAGTTTAGTCCGTATGGGGAGGATAGAGACCAACGTTCCCCACCTCAAGATCAACCTCGGAGTGTGGCGGAAGCTCTACGCCCTGACTGGGGGGTACGTAGATAACATCGAAGACGTTAGCAGGGGCCATCTGTGGAGCGTTGGATTAAGTCCTGACTTCTGGGTAGTTATAGACGCTATGAAAAGCTGGAAGGTACCTTTCCATGTAGTTATGATTCTATGGGCACTGCGGGAGAGACAACTCGATAACGGCGGCTTTCTAAGACTTGGGGAGCTAAGCAGGTACGTTGAGACGGGGAGCGTTTACCGCTACGTTGAAATTGCCACTCTGGCAGGGGAGACGTTGAAAGATGATATCCACATGCGGAAAGCCATTGGCTGGCTTCTGGAGCACCAGTTAGGGGATGGCTCGTTTCCAACGCACGAGATGTCCAGCATCGGCGAGGTAGGAACAACAGGACGGGCGGTGAGGATTCTAGCAATGGCAATTGAGAATGAAGCGGGGCAATCCACTGAAAAGATACTCAAAGCTATCGAAAGGGCCCTAGCCTATCTAAAAGAGAGGCACCACCAGACAGGCAAGGATCTTGGTTGGTGGCCCCGAACCGAACGGGATAATGGGAGAGGCATAGTCGGAGCGTCTTCCCTTGCCGTCTTGGCAATCCTCAAGGTGAGGGAGCTCTCCAGGAGATTCCCCCTTGAGGTTCCCCTTGAAACCGTGGAGCCGACGTTAAGATGGCTTTTGAGGGAGTTCGAGGAAACGACCGGCTGGCCGGAATCCGCAGGTGAGGTCTCAAAAATAGACACAACGTTCTACGCTTCGTGGGCCCTGCTGTGGGCCTGGGAAAGCGGACTGCCCGTGGAGAAGGGGAAAGTCCGCTCAAAGATTCTCGATGCCTTTGAGGGACTTCACTATTTGACGAGAGATACCCTCTACGACACGAGCTTTGTACTCCGCTTTCTGGCGCTTCTGGTTCGGTACAGGCGTTTGCTTGGAATCGAAGAGGAGCGGTTGAGGGCGTTGATAAGAAAGTACCTCCACCGTTTAATGGGCGAAATCGGAAGAGTTTTCAAAAGTGATTCCGATACCTACCTCATGGAACTCGTCGGTATATCCCTCCTCGAAGCAAGCAAAGCTATGAAAGAGCTTGGCATGAACGATGAAGTTCAGGAACTCAGACGGTTTCCAGGTATGCCACCGAGCTTTATGTTAAAGGAGATACTTGAGAAGTCCAGCAACGCCAGCGACGTTCTCTACCTCCTGATTGGTCCAAAGACGAAGTGGAAATCCTTCGTGAGTCTCATCGACACTCTGGTGAAGATGGACATATTAACAACTCTTATCGGGGTTACCCTGGGTCTCCTTGTCATCATTAACGACTTCTCCGATGCGTTCTTTAAGGTGATGCTGTCCCCACACCCCCCTTCCGCGGGACTGCTGTCATTTCTCGTGGCGCTGATGCTAACCGTGGTTTGGATAGGGATAAAGGTGGTGCCCGAAAAATCGAGGCTTGAGGCGGTCATGAGCTACACCCTCGCCATGCTTGCGGCCTACCTCTACCTCAAAACCTTCCTGAAGGCGTCAGGTATTGAAGCGTCCCCAGATGCCTTTGCTTTCCTCAAGGTTCTGCTCCTGCTGGCAATAGTAATAGACGTCACCGTTAAACTTCTCGATACAGCCGTCTTCAGCAAAATACTGGGGGGATAACTTGTGATAGTCAATCTGCTCGGAACCGGAGGCTCTGAGGGCATTCCGAACTACCTGTGCAGATGTCCCGCCTGCCAGGAGGCCAGGAGGTTAGCCTTTGCGAGAAGAAAGCCCACCTCGATTTTGATTGTTTCTGAGGAAGGAACGACGATTTTGGTGGACGTTGGCTTTGACGTGACACCCTACGTGGGGGAAAGGATCGACGCCATACTGCTAACCCACTGGCACCATGACCACATAGCTGGACTCTTTAAGCTTCGCTGGACGTCGGAGAGGATAGAGCTCCACGCACCCTCAGGCAGTGCCAACAGGGAGATAGTAGAAAGTCCAAGGAACCTTCGAGTGGTTCTCCACGAGACGCCTCCAAGACTAAAAATCGGGGACATCAGGATAAGGGCTTTCCCCCTCAACCACAGCGTTCAGACCTTTGGATACCTCATAGAGGGCGGGAGCGGGACTCTAGCGGTGGTCTTTGATACGAAGGGTCTGCCACCCAAAAGCTTAGAGTTGCTGAAGAATGAGAGCCCCCACGTGGCACTTGTGGATGCAACCTTTTCCCCGGGTGTAAGCGATGAGAACCACAACAATATCGATGAGGCCATTGCCCTAGGTGAGAGGTTCGCTGAGCTAACTGTTCTGACCCACATAGCTCATCACAACCTGCCCTTCACGGAAGCGGTAAAATACGTCAGGGATAGAAGTGAACGGGCCGTTCTCTCTTACGACGGCATGGTTATCGTCATCTGATTTTTGCAAAAATTTCATAACCAAAAACTATTTAACTGTTGTAAAATATCTTAGGGCAACTGAGGAGGTGGAGAAAAATGGTGAAGGTTGTCATACTCGGACAGGGCTACGTTGCCAGCATCTTCGCGAGCGGCCTTGAGAAGATAAAGGCCGGAAAGATGGAGCCGTACGGAGTCCCCCTCGCCGAGGAGCTTCCAATCAAGATTAAGGATGTTGAGATCGTCGGTTCCTACGACGTCGATGCAAACAAGGTCGGAAAGGACCTCCATGAGGTCGTCAAGGCCTACGATCCGGAGGCGCCGGAGAGCCTCAAGGGCATCACCGTCAGGAAGGGAATACACCTCGGAAGCCTCAGGAACCTTCCGCTCGAGGCCACCGGGCTCGAAGAAGAGATGACCCTCAAGGAGGCCGTCGAGCACCTTGTGAACGAGTGGAAGGAACTCAAGGCAGAGGTCTTCATAAACGTCTGCACCACCGAGGCGTTCCAGCCCTTCGGAAGCAGGGAGGAGCTTGAGAAGGCCATCGAAGGGGACAACAGGGACAGGCTCACCGCGACTCAGGTCTACGCCTACGCGATAGCCCAGTACGCCAAGGAGGTTGGTGGAGCGGCCTTCGTCAACGCCATACCGACCCTCATAGCCAACGACCCGGCGTTCGTCGAGCTCGCCAAGGAGAGCAACATGGTCATCTTCGGCGACGACGGAGCCACCGGAGCCACCCCGCTCACCGCCGATGTCCTCAGCCACCTCGCCCAGAGGAACCGCTACGTTCTTGACATAGCCCAGTTCAATATCGGTGGAAACAACGACTTCCTAGCTCTCACCGACAAGGAGAGGAACAAGAGCAAGGAGTTCACCAAGAGCTCGGTCGTCAAGGAGCTTCTCGGCTACGACGCTCCGCACTACATCAAGCCGACCGGCTTCCTTGAGCCCCTCAACGACAAGAAGTTCATCGCCATGCACATCGAGTACATCAGCTTCAACGGCGCCCACGACGAGCTCGTCATCACCGGCAGGATAAACGACAGCCCTGCCCTCGCTGGTCTCCTCGTCGACCTCGCCAGACTTGGAAAGATAGCGGTCGAGAAGAAGGCTTTTGGAGCCGTTTACGAGGTCAACGCCTTCTACATGAAGAACCCGGGACCGAAGGAGAAGGGCAACATACCGCGCATCATCGCCCACGAGAAGATGAGGATCTGGGCGGGTCTGGAGCCGAGATGGCTCTGAGACCTTCCAACTTTCTCTAACAAACCTTTTAATCCCCTCTCGCCATATTATTCTTGGAGGGAAAAAGATGAGCTGGAAGAGGGGAGCCTATCCTGAGTTCACGCTTGAGGATGCCGTTGCGGTTCTGTTCATGCTCCGGAACCCGACCGGGAGGAAGGCCATATCCGAAGTTCTTGAGCTGGGTGAGGGCAGCGTCAGGACGCTTCTGAAGAAGCTCGGGAACCTTGAGGTCATAGCATCAACCCAGCGCGGCCACTCGCTCAACAAGAGAGGAATGGGGCTTCTTGAGGGGATTTCGAGGCATTTCTCAGAAGCCCGCCGTATAGGGGAGATTGAGGGCTACCCCGCATTCGCACTGACCGTGAGAGAGCCAGGGGAGTTCAAGAGTATCGAGCTCAGGGACGAGGCGATACGGTTCTTCGCAAAGGGTGCGATGATACTGGTAGTGAGGAACGGGGAGCCGGTCTTTCCGGAGGACGGAAGACCGCTGAGCGAGACCATGCCCGAGCTGGCGGAGAAGGTTAAGGAAGCGTTCAAGCTGGAGGACGGCGAGCTGGTGGTAATCACGTGGGCGGAGAAGGAAGCGAACGCCATGAAAAGCGCCTACCATGTGGCACTCTCCCTGAAGGAGGAGGTTCTTCCGGAGGAGATAAAGTCCCTCGTGAGGTGACGAAATGAGCGGGAGTGAAGACCGCAAACTAATCCTGGCCCTTGACGTGTACGAACGCGAGAGGGCGCTTGAGATAGCCGAGTGCACCGCCGATTACCTGTGGGCGGTGAAGGTTAACTGGCCGCTGATAGTCGGCTCGGGGTTGAGCATCATCACCGAACTCAAGCAGGTTACGGGGCTGCCGATAATAGCGGACCTCAAACTGGCCGACATCCCAAACACCAACCGGCTGATAGCGAGCAAAGTTTTCGAGGCCGGTGCCGACTACATCATAGCCCACGGCTTCCCCGGGAGCGACAGCGTTGGGGCCGTCATGGAGCTTGGGAAGACCATAATAGTTGTCGAGATGAGTCATCCGGGCGCGAAGGAGTTCATCCAGCCGGCCACAGACAAACTCATCGAACTGGCCAACGAACTTGAGCCCTTCGGCGTCATAGCTCCCGCCACCAGGCCCGAGCGCGTTTCGTACATACGCTCGAAGCTGAAGCCGGGAATCAAAATCCTCACCCCCGGCGTCGGTGCCCAGGGCGGCAGGGCGGGTGAGGTTTTAAAGGCAGGGGCGGACTACATAATAGTCGGTCGCTCAATCTACGCGAGCGAGAACCCGAGGGAAAGCGCCAGAATGCTGTACGAGGAGACGTTGGGGGTGTGAGAATGGAGCTGAAGGTCAAGCACCCGCTCAGCAAGAAGGAAGTGAAGGAGATAATCAGGGAGATGAGCGAGACTTTCGGCGAGGAGATAGCGGGGAAGATGCTGAACAGGAAGGACAAGGTTGAGGTCGCGGAATTCGATAAGACGACGGAGATACTCCTGGTTAACGGGAAGCCATTCTTCATAAGAAGGAAGGGACTCATCTTCCCGCTGGTTATAGCACTCTACGAGCTATCCAACGAGGAGGACCTGAGGGCGTGGCCCAGGCGCGTCGTGGTCGATGCCGGCGCCGTCCCGTTCGTCCTCAAGGGTGCGGACGTCATGGCCGCGGGGATAACGGACGCGACGAGAGCATCAGGGAGGGCGATTTCGTCTTCGTGGTCGAGGAGGACTACGGAAGGCCCCTCGCAATAGGCATAGCTCTGATGGACGGAAGGGCTATGAAGGAAAAACCCAAGGGGAAGGCAGTGAAGAACATTCACCACGCTAAGGACAGGATCTGGGAACTGACGGTGGGTTGATATGGACGGGGAAACGGAGGGGAGGAAAAGAATTCGCGTCCTCGTCGGCGGGGTTTTTGATCTCCTGCACATCGGCCATATTCACTTTTTAAGTCAGGCCAAGGCCCTGGGGGACGAACTGGTGGTTATAGTTGCCCACGACGAAACGGTGAGAAAACGGAAGCGCAGGGACCCCGTGAACACGGCGGAGGACAGGGCGGAACTTCTAAGGGCACTGAAGATGGTGGACGAGGTTTACATCGGCTCCCCTGGAGGTATAGATTACGAGCTGGTGCGCAGGATAGACCCGGACATCGTCGCGATAGGCCCTGACCAGGACTTCAACTGCGAGCGCCTTAAGGATGCTCTGAGGAACCATGGAATAGAAGCGGAGGTCATACGGATCCCCTACCTCTACAGGAGCGACAGGGCGAAGACGAGCAAAATAATTCAGAGGATAGTAGAGGCGTACTGTGACTGATTTCAGGGTGTTATTCCAGAGTCTGATTCGAGCAGATTATTCCATGGTTGCCGCTCGATGTCCATCCACTGGGAGTTGGGGCATGATTTGATCGGGCTTATTCAACGGGTGAATCTAGGCATCTGGGTTAACGTCAAAGTTTGAACCTGCCCATGTAATCCCGAAGGAACTCCGGGTCTTCCCTCCTCACGGCGCTCAGAAGCTCCTCGAACTTCTTCTCGCCCAGTGCCATTCTAAGGTAGTAGTAGAGGTTCACCGCATCTTCCACGATTATGCTCTGCCTCCTCCCCTCCTCGCCGTACAGCTCAATGAGCTTCCGGTTCATGTCCCTGCTTATGTAGAGGGTCTTCTGCATCTTTTCTTTCTTCATGTCCTTGGATTTCACAGCGCCCTTCTCATCCTTCTTCCTCGGCCTGGAAGGCCTCGTGAGCTCGTTAACGGAACCGTCGAAAAGCTTGGGAATTTTATCCTTCGACAAGCTCAACCACCTCACGGGCAAGCTTTGAAAAGGCCTTTGCGGCCCTTCCATCACCCTCGAACTCGAATATGCTAACCCCCTGGCTCTGAGCCTTCTCCAGGGCTATGGCCTTCGGGATGGTCGTCAGAATCGGGGCATCGGGGTAGGTCTCCTTGAGTTCCTTGAGGCGCATCTTTGGAACCTTCGTTTGACGCGTGAACTTGTTGGGAACCAGGCCGAGGAGTTTAAGGTTCTCGTTGGTTTCCTGACGTATCATACGCATCAAATTGAACATCAGCTGCATTCCTATGACGCCAAAATAGCTGAGCTCCAGAGGTATGAGCACGTAATCTGAGGCCGTCAGGGAGTTGACCAGGAAGATGCCCATGCTCGGCGGGTTGTCAATGAGAACGTAGTCGTAGTCCGGCAGAACAGGAAGGAGAGCCTTTTCAAGCCGCCTCTCACGGTTGTAGGTGTTGATGATCTCAATCTCCTTGGCCGAGAGATTCAGGTGGCTGGGTACCAGATGGAGGTTCTCCCGGACTTCCACTATGGTATTGTCGATGTCGCTCTCCCTCGTCATCAGCGTCCCCACGTTGCTGTCACCGTGCTGAAGGACGTCCATGCCTATAAGACCAAAAGTGAGGTTAAACTGGGGGTCTATGTCCACCACAAGAACCCTTCTGCCCATCGAGGAGAGAGCGTAGGCGAGGTTCATCGTCAGGGTGGTCTTTCCGACCCCGCCCTTCTGATTGGCTACGCTAATAACCACTGCCATAGAACCACCTGTGCCCAAATGATAAGGGAAGAAATTCAGGCAATATCCAGGAAGTCGTCGAGAACCCTCTTCGCGTAGGGCGGAAGCTCCCTCTCCTTCTTCTCAGGTCTGCCCGATATCATGTTGAGTATCCTGTCGAAATCGCCCTCTTTGGACTTGAACGGCTTGACCGGCTGTGTGGTGATTATGTTGTCCTTCATCGATGAGCCGACCTGGAGGGCGTGCTCGCCGCCCAGGATGTGCGGGCTTTTAACGCCGGTCATGATGACCATTGCCCTGACGACCTTGCCCATATCTTCATCGATCCTAGCACCCCACTTAATCTCACTCTTCTCGCCGAGCTTCTCGTAGACAATGTTCATTGCGTCGTTTATCTCGCCGAGGCTTACGTCCGGCCCAACGGTGAAGTGAACCAGTGCCCTGTCACCGCTGCCGTACTCAACCTCGAGCATCTTGTTCTCAAGGGCGTTCTTGACGGCATCGACTGCCCTGTTGCTGGAGTCGCTCTCGCCGATTCCTATCAGAGCCGCACCGCCGTTGTGCATGACGCTGTAAACGTCGGCGAAGTCGATGTTGACCATGGACGGGAGCTTTATGGTCTCGGTGATGCCCTTGACCATCCTGGCTATTATCTCGTCGGCGAAGCGGAAGGCCGCGTTTATCGGAAGCTTCGGAACGAGCTTGAGGAGCTTGTCGTTCTCGATTATGATGACGGTGTCGGAGTAGTACATGAGGGCCTTTATGCCCGCCTTGGCTTTCTCAATCCTTATCTTACCCTCGTTCTTGAACGGGTAGGTTACAACGCTGACGACGAGCGGTTCCCTAAAGCGACCGTTGTGCCTAGCACGCTCCTTTATGACCTTGGCAACAACGGGAGCAGCGCCCGTACCGGTGCCGTTACCCATACCAGCGGTTATGAACACAAGATCGGCGTCACCGATGGTCTCGGCAATCTCATGGGCGCTCGCCTCGGCGGCGCGGTAACCTATCTCCGGATTTCCGCCCGAGCCCTTGCCCTGCGTTATCTCCTTACCGAGGAGAAGCTTCCTGTGAGCTTTCGTCCTGGCAAGGTGCTGGGCGTCAGTGTTCATGGCTATGAGCTCCGCGCCCTGGACGCCAAGCTCGTAGAGTCTGGTTATCGTGTTGTTTCCAGAACCGCCAACACCGACGATGACGATCTTTATGAGATCCTCCAGGTTCTCGTCGGAGAACCCATCAACCTGCGCTGCTCTCGGCCCATCGTCCAGATCGAGTTTTATTCCGGCCTGTTCTAAGAGTTTAAATACCATTGCCCCAACCCCCAATTTAGGTTTGACTATTGCGGGATTTTGATTTTAACATTGATTTCAGCGGCTTATTTTAGGATGTACTCAGGCGTTGAGCGTTCTCCCGTCTCAAGCTGATAAAGCTCCTTCTTCAAAAGCTCGCGGATGGCCTCTCTGATTATCTCACTCCTGTTGGGATAGACTCCCTTTCTAACGAGCTGATCCATGGCGTTGATCAGTCCCTGAGGGAGCTGTACACTGATGATACGCATTTTGGTCATCCCTGCACCACCCAGTTCAGCAAGCCGCTGGGATAAATAGTGATTTAATTAGTTAAATACTTTGCGCTTACTTAATATTATCATGATAATATGATTTTCAAAAAATTTTTTGAAAATCTTGGATTTACGAAAAATTCATAAATAACCCCATAGGAAGGGCTCAGAAAGGGTTTTAACGTCGAAGAATCCACCGGGGATGGGGTGGCCCGATGAAAGAAATAACGGAAAATCTCCACATCACGAAAATATTCGTAAAAAATGCCGGGGAACTCATACCCTTGATAGGCGGTGACTTTCAGATAGTGAACGGCGAATGCTGGGAAGAAGTGGCGTTTGCGGCGCTTTTAGCGCTCCGTTCATTTGAGAGGGGCACCAACCATGCCAGAACCCTCGGCGGCGAACTCCTCCTCCGCCTCGCCGGAACACTCCAGATAAAAGATGCAATAGCAAAGCACGGCGTCAGGGATGGAGAGAATTACCTGGTGGTCTTTGGAAGCCGCAATAGGGCAGGGGGGATTCTTGCGGAGCTGAACCTGGAGGAGCTGCCCATGACCGACTGCGGGGCAGAAAAATCGAAAAGATTTTTTGAAAAGGCGGCTCTCGTTGAAGTTTTATAGGCAGCCAATGGCCATTCACGTGCTTTATGGTGGATAGGTTTATAAAATCCCTCCATCATTCCCGACTGCCTGAGGTGATGTCCTCATGAGATATAAAAAACGCAAATACTTCCTTGCGGGCAGAATAAACCTCATCCAGCGCTCAAAGATTAGGGAGCTCTTCGAAAAGGCAAAGAAGATGGAAAACGTTATCTCCCTTGGAATAGGAGAGCCAGATTTTGACACCCCCGACGTCATAAAGGAGGCCGCGAAGAGGGCGATAGATGAGGGATACACCCACTACACCCCCAACGCGGGCATCCCCGAGTTCCGTGAAGCGATAGCTGAGTACTACAAGACCCACTACAAGGTTGATATCTCCCCCAATGATATAATCGTCACCGCGGGTGCCTACGAGGCCACCTACCTCGCGTTCCAGACCCTTCTGGAGCAGGACGATGACGTTATCATTCCAGACCCGGCCTTCGTCTGCTATGTTGAAGACGCAAAGATCGCCGAGGCCGGCATCCTGAGGATACCCCTCCGCGAAGAGAACGAGTTCCAGATCGACCCCGATGAGCTTGTTGAGGCCATAACCAAGAGAACGAGAATGCTCGTTATCAACTATCCAAACAACCCCACCGGTGCAGTTCTTAAAAAGAAGACGGTGAAGGCCATAGCGGACATAGCGGAGGATTACAACCTCTACATCCTGAGCGACGAGCCCTACGAGCACTTCCTGTACGAGGGGGCGAAGCACTACCCGATGATCAAATACGCCCCGGACAACACGATTCTGGCGAACAGCTTCTCCAAGACCTTTGCCATGACCGGCTGGCGCCTCGGCTTCACCATAGCACCCACCCAGGTTATCAGGGACATGATAAAGCTCCACGCCTACGTCATTGGAAACGTCACGTCCTTCATTCAGATAGCAGGAATCACCGCCCTCCGCGACAAGCGCAGCTGGGAGGCCCTTGATGCAATGCGCCAGACCTACGCGGAGAGGAGGAAGCTGGTTCTCCACCACCTCAGCAAGATGCCCCACATCACGCCGTTCAGACCGAAGGGCGCCTTCTACCTCTGGGCCAAGATCGACCCAGAGCTCGGGATGAGCAGCGAGGACTTCGCAGACTGGCTCCTCGAGAACGCCGGCGTTGTCGTCATACCCGGAACAGCCTTCGGCAAGGCCGGAGAGGGCTGGATAAGGATAAGCTACGCCACAAAGAAGAGCCAGCTCACAGAGGCAATGGAGAGAATGAACGAGGCACTTTCAAAGCTTTGAGGGAGGCGCGATGGACGGCATCCTCGCCATATTCTTTGCCATTTTCCTGGCGGAGCTGGGAGACAAGACCCAGCTAGCAACCATGGCCTTCGCGGCTAAATACGGGTGGAAGGTAGCGTTTGTGGGGGCCATTCTGGGCCTGGCCGCCGTGAACCTCATCGGTGCGGTTCTCGGCGACAAGCTCGGCGACTTCATTCCCCTCGAACTGGTCCACAAGTTCGCAGGGGCGCTCTTCATAGTATTTGGCATCTTGATGCTGTTTGGAAAGCTATAAGGAGGGAGACCCATGGAGAAAAGATGGATTACCGTGCTTCTAAACACGCTCGTCGTCGCGGCGGGCTTTGGAACCATGCACATGCTTGAAAAGTTCGCGGGGATTGTGATAGACCACTACGGTATAACCGAAGCGGCCATGGGCTACCAGCAGACCGCTTACGTCGTCGGTCTGTTCGTTGCGTTCCTCCTCGGTGGGACGAGCCTGTTCAAGGGCTCCTTCAAGAGGAGCGTTGCCCTTATAATCAGCTTCGCGGCGATACCGCAGTTGCTGATTCCGTTCATGCCGAGCTGGGGTGGAGTTGTGGCGCTCCGCTTCTTCCAAGGTTTCATAGTCGCGCTCATAGCTGTCTTCAGCAACCAGATTGGAAGGCTCTTCGTCGCCGAGAGGCCCTTTGCCAAGGGCATAATCCTCTCAGGCATATTCTGGGGTGGAATCTATGGCATAAACCTCGCCAAATGGGCCTCCCACAACTACTCTGATTGGGGAGCCGTCAAGGTTGCGTTCCTCGTTTCGGCCGTTGTAATGTACGCTGTGCTTGCCCTCTGGTGGCTCTTCATTGAGGACTTCGAGATTCCAAAGGGGAAGCACTCCTCAGGCTCAAACGTCTGGAAGATGCCCTTCACTTGGGTCTTCGGCTTTACGTTCTTTCCCGCACTCTGGATAATCTTTACCCTCGGCTCATTCACGCTCCACAACGTCAAATTCAGCGATGCCCAGGTTGCGAACCTTGTTATGACGCTCGAGGTCTCAATGGCACTCTGGTCCATAATAATGGGCTACCTCGGCTACCGCCTCTCAGTCAAGAACACCAGCAACAGAGGTCTCTTCAAGGCCATAGTAAGCGTCATGACGCTCTCCTACGCGGTGACCTTTGCGGGAATCTTCATCGTCTGGAAGGCAATCTCGGCGAACGACTACACACTGGCACTCCTAGGAATCGCGATTACCGGAATAGTCCAGGGAACTGGACCTGCCTTCTGGACGACGGCACCGGCAACGTACCCGAAGAAAATCTATCCGGAGGCCAGCTTCGCCCTCGGCCTCATCTCCAACTCCGCCAACGCAGTGGCCCCCAACGTAATGTTCGTCCTCGTCCACGGCGTGACTACGGGGATGCTGATATACCTCAGCATGGCAATCCTCGGAGTCCTTCTGCTCCTTGCCTCGGCAAGGATGAAGCTCCCCGTGGAGGAGCTCGGCGATGCGGCCTAAGCCCCTCGTCGTTTCTTTCTTTACATTCCTCGCGGTTTTCTTCTACGGCATAGCCGCGATGAGTTTCGGGGAGAGGTACACGTTTTTTGGCTACATCCTCGTTGGGAGCGTGCACCTGCTCTTCGCCTACGGGGTTTGGGTGGGACACGAGACAATCGTGGACCTCTCGGCGTACATAGCCCTCCTGGACCTGCTCTTTGGACTCCTCTGGGTGATGGTGGGACTGTCCCTTCCGGCGGCAACGCTGACCCTCCTCTCGGCGCTGATCCTCTTCGTCCTGATGGATGAAGACGTAAGAATCGAGCTCAAACTGCCGTGAGCAAGCTTTGCTTGCGCAAAGCTTGACCAAAGAAACTTTGCAAAGCAAAGTTTCATCTTTCATCAAGTTTGTGATTCTTCCCCCTAAAGTGCAGTTGAAGGGAGTTTGCACTACCAAACTGCCATTTTAAGCTGGAATTCGCATTTCACAAGCATCAAAACGTGGGTTTGACTCCAAAAGCGCTCCACAGGAGCGCGGGAGAAGTAAACCCACTCAAACAAAGCAACTTCAAAAGGAATTGCCCACTAAACCCCCACTCAAAAATGCAAACCCTCTCAAAAGAGCACTTCACAAAAGAATCACCAACCTTGATCAAACTCAACGGGACTATCGTCCCGTGCGTTGAAGCAGAGCTTCAACGTCGCGCAGGCAAAGTTTCTGTGGTGCGGGGGACGGGATTTGAACCCGCGAACCCCTACGGGACGGGACCCTAAATCCCGCGCCTTTGGCCAGGCTCGGCAACCCCCGCGCGGATTGAACTTCTCCCCGGCGCTTTAAAAACTTTGAGGGAAAAGGCTTATAAGGATGTAAAGGAAGCTTTACGTAAAGGAAACTTTACATGGTGAGAGCATGGAGAGATGGAGAATTATAGGCTACTCAATTCCTGCAACAACGGCCTTTTTACTGGCCGTAGCGCTGTGGATGGGAAACGTTGCACTAGCTTTTGGCGTCCTGGCGGCGGCAATCGCGGTTTCGTTCCTCTACGCCGAGTGGCTCAAAAGGCGCGGTGAAATCATAAGCGACGAGAGAACGCTCCGCATCGAGGAGATGGCCTCACGGAGAACCCTCCAGGTGCTGGTGTTGGCCCTGGCCTTTGCGGTCGTGGTGCTTTCTGTTCTCTCCGAGAAGGACCCAAACCTGAGGAGTGCCTATTACCTGGCCCTCAGCCTGATGGTTCTGACCTCGGCCCTAAAACTGTACCTGAAGCATCACTACGCGAGGGTGATGTGAGTGAACTTAAAGTACGAAGGCCTGCTCGCGGGTTTAATCGCCGTGATGGTCATCGGACTTGCATACTCAACCAAGTCGGGAAAGGCATCCCTAGCCGTGGGGATATTCCTCCTGGGCGTTCTCCTGGTCTACGCCCTGAACCGGTACTACAACTCCAGGGTGGAAAGGGTAGAGGACGAGAGAACCGAGCTGATAAGTGCCAAAAGCACGAGAAACGCATTCGCTGTAGTCAGCATAGTCCTCTTTGCCGAATACCTGTGGGAGTACTCAAACGGGAACACAGAAACCGCCACAAAGCTCCTGATTCCGCTCGCGGTTGGTGTGGTTGCCCTCGTGATCTCACAGTACCACTACGAAAGGGTGATGTGAGTGAAGAACCGCCTGCGTGAGCTGAGGGAGGCAAGGGGGCTGACGCAGGAGGAGCTGGCGAAAGCCCTCGGGGTTACAAGACAGACGATAATAGCCATTGAGAAGGGAAGATATGACCCCTCCTTGAGACTGGCGTTCAGGATAGCTCACTTTTTCGGCGTTAAAATCGAGGATATTTTCATCCACGGGGGTGATGGGGATGAAGGCTAGAACGGTCGCTGGGGGGCTGGCCTATCTCCTCGGAATAGGGCTCTCCCTGGTCAGACCACCCATCGAAAGGCTGGCCTGCGTGGAGGTGCCGAGCGGCAGGGTCTGCACTGGGGTCAACACTCCCCTGCTCCTTATCGAGCTCGGGCTGGTTGTGGTTGGGGCGCTGCTCCTGGGGCTCGACCACGGCTTTAAAAACGATCACGAATTAAACGGCTGGCTTGGAGTCGCCATCGGGCTTGGAACTGCATTCATCGGGGGATACTCGGGAATCTGGGTGGTTTTTCTCTTTGGAGTTGCGCTCGCCACCCTTGGACTGCTCGTTTACAAGGTGGGGAGGGTCAAGCATGGCCATGGTTGAAGTTTTGAATCTGGAGAAGGACTACGGAAAGGTGAAGGCCCTCAAGGGAATAAGCTTCTCCATCAGCGAGGGCGAAATATTCGGGCTCATCGGTCCCAACGGCGCCGGAAAGAGCACGACTCTCAAGATACTCTCGACGCTTCTCAAGCCGACGGGCGGGAGCGCGAAGATAGACGGCCACGACGTGGTGAGGGAAGCCGACAGAGTCAGGGAGATCATCAGCTACCTGCCCGAAGAGGCGGGGGCATACAAGAACCTCACCGGCTACGAATACCTCCAGTTCATGGCGCGGCTCTACTCCAAAGATGATGAGAGGGCAAGGGAGATGCTCGAGCTGGGGGTTGAACTCAGCGGGCTTGGGGAGAGGCTGCACGACAAGGTGTCGACGTACTCCAAGGGAATGACGAGGAAGCTCCTCATAGCGAGGGCGCTCATGGTGAAGCCGAAGCTGGCAATACTGGACGAGCCGGCGAGCGGGCTGGACATAGTTAACGCGTACGAAATACGGCAGACGATTAGGCGCTTTGCAAGAACCGAAGGGGTCACCTTCCTGCTCTCAAGCCACAACATGCTCGAGGTAGAATTTCTCTGCGACAGGGTGGCGATGATAGCAGGGGGGAGGATAGTTGAACTGGGAACCCCCAAGGAGCTGAAGGACAAGTACGGCGCCGAGAACCTGGAGGAGGTCTTCATGACCGCGGTGGGGGCGGAAGCGAACGAGCCGATCGGGGGTGAGGGGGCATGAGCGACTTCTGGGTGATGGCCAAGAAGGAGCTCACGAACCTCTTCAGGGACAGAAAGCTGCTCTTCGGTCTCATAATAGTCCCCCTGATAATCTACCCCATGATGGGGAAGTTCATACAGGTAGGAATGGAGCAGGCAACCGGGACGACGCACGTGACGATAGTGAACTTTGACGAGGGACGTTACGGAGATGCCCTAGTGGATGCGCTCAAGACGGCCCCCAACACCAGCGTAACCCTTGTAAACGCCACGACGCTCGAAGGAGCGCTTCAATGGGCGGTGGAGAATAAACAGAACGTTCTGGTGGTTATCCCCAGGGACTTCTCCGCCAAGCTGACGGCGAACGAAACTGCCACGGTCGAGATATACGGCATCTTTCTGAGCGTGGGGACGGGAATGAAAGAGAGCGTCAGTGAGGGCAGGATAAGCGCCGTCATAGGGATACTGAGCGATGAGATAGCTCGCCTTAAGGTGGCCGCACTGGGTGCCGAAAATCCGGACGCGGTTCTGCATCCGATAACCGTGGAGAGCAGGTCTTACATAAACGACAGGGTGGTCGATGTTCCACCGGGGGTTGTCTCGGGAGTAATAGCGTCCCAGGCATTCACGATACCCCTGATAATCTTCCTTATGGTCATGATAACCTCCCAGATGGCCGCTGGAGCCATAGCGAGTGAAAAGGAAAACAAAACGCTGGAAACGTTGCTGACACTTCCGGTTCCCAGAACTCATATAGTCGGGGCCAAGATATTCGGAACCGCCATGATGGGCCTGGTCGCGGCGGTGGCGTACATGATAGGAATGCGGCAGTACATGGGCTCATTCATGGGGGGAGAGCTGGGGGTCAGTCTTGGGGACCTCGGCCTCATGGTAACGCCGACGGGCGCGGCGATGTTCGCCCTCGTGGTGTTCCTGACGATAATAATCTCCCTCAGCCTGGCTATGATAGTGGCAACCTTCGCCGAAGACGTCCAGAGCGCAACAACGCTGGTCAGCGCGGTAATCCTGCCCCTGGCGTTTCCGGCGTTCATACTTATGTACACCGACATTGGGGACCTTCCGGTGGTCTTTCAATACGTCCTTAAAGCGATACCCTTCACCCATCCGATACTCGACTACAGATACGTGCTGGTGGAGAACTACAGGGCAATAGCGGTCAGTGCCATCTACCTGGCCGCCATAGCGGTGGGTATACTCTACGCCACGGCAAGGCTGTTCTCCTCCGAGAGAATCCTAACGGCCCAGATAAGCTGGGGCAGGAGGAAGAAAAAAGCGGCCGAATGAGCTTTCCTTTTTTTTTACTCTATCGGCACCCCATCCTTGGTTCTCGGCGCGAGCCACTTCATTAGCTTCCCCGGGTCCCTGGTTCTGATGATTATCGTTATGGGGCCTAGCGGCGACTCCTCGTTGAAGTTGACGACGCCGGCGTAGGCCGCCTGTTTGTTGACTCTGATGATTATTTCCTCGCCGAAGTACCCCTCCTCAAGGAACGAGCGCGCAGTGTCAAGTATAGCCTGTCCGCGGAAGAGCTCGTAGAGCCTGCTAAGGGCCTTTCTGCTCTTCGTTTTGCCGGTCAGAATGACGTAATCGCCCCTATCGAACGCCTCGAACTCCAGGTCATGGATCAGGTTCAGCATGGCCCTCTTAACCTTCTCGATGTCCTCGGTCGGATAAACGTAAGCCTCAACCTCAACTTCCTCAAAGAGTTCCATCTTCTCACCCATGAAGAAGCTCGCGGGAAGGCTTATAAACCCAACCGCCCAAATAGTTAGGGTGGCCTAATAGTGTTAGAGAACTTCGTGGCCAGTCTCGCGGAGTGGATACTGAGCATCTCGAACGGCGAAATCATGTGGGTTGCTTTCTACGCCGGACTTTTCGTCGCACTCATGACTTCTCTCGGAGCTATGGTGGCGATATTCGCCAAGAGCCTCCCCGAGGGAGGCGTTGATTTTGCCCTCAGCTTCGCCGCCGGCGTGATGATAGTGGCGGCCTTCACGAGTCTCATCCTGCCAGCGATAGAGAGCACCGGCTCTTTTGCACCGGCTGGAATCGGGATAGCCCTTGGGGTGCTGCTCATCTACGCCATAGACCGCTTTCTCCCACATGAACACCTCGTCAAGGGCTACGAGGGCCCCAAATCCATGAAGGACAAGCTGAGGAAGGTCTGGCTTCTTGTCATAGCGGTGATAATCCACAACCTGCCGGAGGGCCTCGCGGTCGGGACGTCCCTCGTCTACAACCTGGAGGTGGGCCTCGTCACGACGATAGCGATTGGCATCCAGGACTTCCCCGAGGGGACTGTTGTTTCCCTCCCGCTGGCGGCGATACAGAAGAAGCGCCTGACACCGATAGCCATGGGCGTCTTGAGCGGCTTCGCGGAGATGGCGATGGTTCTTGTTGGAGCGTACTTCTTCACGCTCTTCAGCTGGCTTTTACCGTACGGCTTAGGCATGGCGGGCGGCGCGATGCTGTACGTCACGGTGAAGGAGATGATACCGGAGATATACAGGGGAGAAAAGAACCAGACGCTCGTAACCCTCGGCTTTTTCGTGGGCTTCTACGTGATGCTGTTCCTCGACTCAATGCTCGGCTAGAATCCTCTGACCTCCTCCCCGGCCTGAGGGGCGAAGTTTGGACAAAAGAAAGTCAACGAGCTCCCTTACCCTCTCCTCGTATTCGTCCCTACTGCAGTCGTTCACTATCATGTGGTCGGCCATCGCGATGACGTTGCCTATGCCGAACTTCAGCTCCTTCCAGTCGCGCTCCTCGAAGTCCTCCCACGTCCTCGGGTCGTCGTGTCTGCCCCTGGCTTTGAGCCTCTCGAAGCGCGTGTGTGGCGGCGTGTGAACGGCGAGTATTATTATCTCCTCCGTCGGAAAAGCGCTCCTAAAGGTTCCAACCTCGTCGAGGGAGCGGACGCCGTCTATAACGACGACCCTGCTGCCCTCAAGGAGGCGCCTCACCTTCTCGACCGTCAGCTTTGCAACGGCATTCTGACCCAGCTCCTGCCTCAGGCGGATGCTCACCTTGGCAACGTTCTCCTTGGTCAGCTCCAGACCGCGCTTTACTGTCTCCTCCCTCACGACGTCTCCCATAGAAACGCTCGGAAAGCCTCTCCTCTCGAATTCCTTGACAATCCTGCTCTTTCCCGAACCGGGCATTCCAGTCACGATGATTATCATAGTGCCCACGCCCGAGTAAAATAGGGGGATTTAAAAAGATTGGCCCTACTTCAGGAAAGCATCTAGGGTTCCCTTCCGCGCTTTTTCCGCCTTTTTGGAGTCCTTTTTAGCACCCTTCGGCATCTCCACGCCAAAGTGCCGGAACAAACCTTCAACCACCTTCATTCCAATGCCCTCAACCTCCAGGAGGTCCCTCACCTTGGCGCGCATTATATCCTCCTGGCTCCTGAAGCCGGCGTTGTAGAGCGCCCTCGCCCTCTTCCTTCCGATGTTGGGGAGCTTAACCAGCTCGAGGAGCTCCTCGCGAACGCCATGGCGCAGGCGGAGGTGCAGATCTCTCAGATAGTTCAGCACGTCTTCCTCCGGCTCGAAGAGCCGGTACAGCTCGATGAGGGAGTACATGAGCCAGTCCGCGAGCTCCAGAATTCTGTAGAGATCACCCGGGTCTATGTTGTAGGTCTCGTATATCCTCGTCTCCGGAACCTCGTTTATCCAGTCTAGGAGCACCTTTGCCGTTTTTATCTGGCCCAAAAAGCCCTGGAAGCGCGAGTCCTCATAGTAGGGGATGTTCGTGTAAAGCTTATCCTCCATCTCATAGGCCAGATCGAGGTAGTCCTCCATCTCCCGTCTCCGGGCGTTCAGCGTGGCCATGTCCGGCGTCGAGGCTATCAGCTGGAAGATTCCGAAGGGATTTGGGTTGTTCTCAAGCTTCGGGAAGGCGTCCTTGAATTTCTTCGCCGTGAGGGGGTCTATGTAAAGCTGGGAGCTGCGTTTTCCAAAGGGCAGGGGCATGAAGCGGTCGTTCATGTCCATGTCGATGAACCCGTTTTCGATGAGGAAGTAGACGACGTTCTTGGCCTTGTATTCAAGCGAGGCTATATCCCTGCGCTGGTGGGCGTAGAAAGTCCTCTCAAGGAAAGAAACCAGCTCACGGAAGTTACCTATTCTGAAGTTGGTCACGAGCGCCAGAATCTGGCTCCTGAAGGCCTGCTCGTTGGCGAGCATCGAGAAGAGCTTCTCGGGCTTTCCATGGATGTATTTCTCCATCAGCCTTCTCGGTTCCTCCGTCCTTGCGACGATTATTGCCTCTCCGACTTTGTCGTACTTCGGCCTCCCGGCGCGCCCCATCATCTGCTGTATCTCGAGGACCGGTATGTCCGTCCAGCCGAAGCCAGCGTAGCGCTTGGTGTCGCGGATTATAACACGGAATGCGGGTGTATTGACGCCGGCGGCCAAGGTGGGGGTGGCTACGATTACCTTTATCAGTTTAGAGCGAAATGCGTCCTCTATCATGGTCCTCTCAGCCCTGCTCAGGCCCGCGTGGTGGAAGGCGACACCACCCCGCAGCGCCCTCTTGAGCTTCTCCGTCGTAGGGTTGTCCTCGATAGAGGAAACCAGCTCGTCCAGCTGCCTGGTCTCCGGCTTCGTGAGAAGGCGGGCTATCTTGGAGGACAGTGAGAGGGCCTCCTTCTCGGCAGAGCGGCGGGTGTTGACGAACACCAGCGCCTGCTTGCCCTTCTTGACCGCGTCAATCGCCAGACTCTCCCAGTTCTCGGGGTAGCGGTCTATTCCGCCGTCCTCCCAGAAGAGCTGCCCGATGTGGAATACCCCCTTCCTGAGCTGAACCGGGCGCCAGTCGCTCATAACCAGCGCGGCATCGAGCCACTCGGCGAGCTCCTCGGCGTTTCCAACGGTGGCACTCAGGGCCAGAATCTGGGCCTTTCCGAGCATGTGACTGAGTATCATCTCGAGCGTGGCCCCCCTGTCGTAGGAGCCTATGAGGTGGACCTCGTCCGCCACGACCAGTTTGACGTCCTCAATCCAGTTGGAGCCGTGCCTCAGGAGGGAGTCGAACTTCTCGGCGGTGGCGATTATTACATCGTAGCGCCCGAGCCACTCGTCGGTGGAGTCGTAGTCACCGGTCGTTGCGGCCACGCGGAGACCCAGAACCTCCCATTCCTTGAACTCGCGGTACTTCTCCTCTGCCAGAGCCTTCAGGGGGACGAGATAGACCGCCTTGCCCCCCTCTCGGAGAAGCTTGTTGACCATGACTATCTCGCTCACAAGGGTCTTTCCGCTCGCCGTGGGAATGGCGAGTACAAGGTTTTTTCCCTCCAGGACGCCGCTCATCAGGGCCTCCGCCTGCGGCGGGTACAGTTCCTCTATTCCCCTCTCACGGATTATCCTCTTTATCCTCTCGTCCACTGGAAGCTCATCAACCCTCATAGCCCTCAGCTCCGGGACTATTCCTCCAGCGGTTTTATATGCTTATCCCACGTACTCAACGGGGGGAGATGCATGAGGCTGAGGGTTCCCTACGTGCTCTTCGAGACAAGAACCGGGGATGTACGGCGTGGATGCGTACTTTTCGCTGAGGGTGGAGAAACCCGAGAGGCGTGCAACGCTGATAAGAAAGGCCGAAAACCTCCAGCGGCTCGAGGCCAGACCTCGAGGGGCCCTGCTGGAAGAGGACTCCCTGAGGAACCACTTGACGTGGTCTGGGTACCCGTCGGACTTTCCGTGGTGCTCTGCGGAATGGTGGTTGTCTCACCGCTACTTCCACCTATACAGCCGCTGGCTGCAACAGAAAAAACCACTAACAGGGCTATTGAACACTTGACCTTTACATTAATGGCATATTCTATAGGATTGATGAGGTAATAAATCTTTCGATACCACTTTTAGTGCCGTGTAAGCCTCTTAAGCGCACTATTGGTTACTTATAGGCAGCGTTCTCAATATGCAACTCCCCAAAGATATCCGAAAAAACTACGAAAAGCTTAAATGAGTTGGAGGGCTAGATAGAGATGTAAAGCCTTTCCGCGGTGATGAAAAATGGTTAGGTCGTACGTTTTACTGACCGTTGAGATTGGGAAAGTTGAGAGCGTCATAGAGGCGCTCAAACAGATTCCGGGCGTTACCAAGGCCGACGCCGTCACCGGCCCCTACGATGCTATAGTCCACATCGAGGCGAAGGACCTCGGCGAGCTGACCAGGAGGATACTCCACGACATACACAACATTGACGGCGTTATCGATACCACTACCGCCATAGTCGTAGAAATGGAAGAAGAGGAGTGATCACCTCTTTTTCTTCCCGGATTTGCGTTTCTTCTTGCCCCGGGGCTTGACCTGGGTCTTTCTGATTTCCCTGATCTTCTGCCCAAGCATCCTCAGGGATTTGCCCTTAGGGTGCCTGCTCTCGATTCGGAGCATTCCCCTGAGCCGGTACTCATCGTCGAGACCTGCCAGCCGAGGGTTGAGTTTCTCCTCATCGAGCTCGATCACCTTCATCCCGAGGGCCAGCGCGGCATCGGCTATCTCCTGAACCTTCGGTCCGTCGATGGCAAGTTCCCTGCTCACAGCCCTTCCGTAGCGCCTGCTGAGCCTTGCGTCGAGCTCGCTGGGCCACACCACGAACTTTCTCATCTTCCCACCTGACAAGATTTAAAAGAAGTGCCATTAAAAACCCTTTTGGTGAGTCGCGTGGACATCCCCATCTTCGAGAAGTACATCTTCGGCAAGGCCAACCGGGGAGACGTTATTCTGCTCGAGTACGCCCCCACGTATCCAGTGGAAGAGTTCTCGTGGGGCGTCCTTCTGCCGGCACTCGTTGAGAGGGACGGGGTCGTCGTGGCAGATTTCTTTGGCATTGGGGGCATTCTCTTCAGAAACTACACCCGAAAGGTCTCCGGAAAGGAGTACTCGGGAGTGATAGAACTCATTAAAAAAATAAAGGTCGTGAAGATCGGCCCCGGCTCCACCAGCTACGGCGACGTTATAGGGGAGGTGGTTCCGGCCTACGATTCACACACGTTCCTGAAGAACTACTACACCATCGTCAGCAGGATAAGCCATTCCCCCACAAAGCCGGAGTACTTCATCACCTTCGGGCTCGGCCACTACATACACTTCGGTGGGGACGAGGCGATAAAGGCCATACTAACCGGCATCAGCACGATACCCCTGGAGGACTGGGTGGGGATACACTTTATAAACGCGGGCGTTCTGAGAAGTGAACACCTAGCGATGCTTGAGGAAATCGCCTCGATGGTGTTCCACATATCACGGGACGGCCTGAAAGTAAAAAAGGAAGGTGGAGCGATTGATCAGGGAAGGGGATAAGGTTCTGCTCATCGATAGGAGGGGCAAGCGCTACCTGGTGACGGTATCGGAGAGGGAGTTCCACACCGATCTGGGAATACTCAAGCTCGGCGAGCTCATAGGGAAGGAGTACGGCGAGACGATAGTCAGCCACCGAAACGAGGAGTTCAGGGTCCTCAAACCCGACATAAACGACATAATAGCCAAGATGAAGCGCGGACCGCAAATAGTCCACCCCAAGGACGCCGGCATAATACTCGCCTACGCTGGTATTTCCCCCGGCGATACGGTGATAGAGGCGGGCGTCGGGAGCGGCGCGCTCACGATATTCCTCGCCAACGCCGTCGGGCCAAACGGAAGGGTTATCAGCTACGAACGCCGCGAGGACTTCGCCAGGATAGCCCAGAAGAACATCGAGCTGGCTGGATTCTCTGACAGGGTAACCATAAAGCTCAAGAACATCTACGAGGGCATAGATGAAGAGTACGCCGACCACATAGTCCTCGACCTGCCTCAGCCAGAGAACGTCCTCCCTCACGCCGTTGAGGTTCTCAGACCCGGCGGCTACTTCGTGGCGTACACCCCGTGCATGAACCAGGTCCACAGATTCTTCCAGGCGTTTCAGGAGTACAAGGAGCACTTCTACAAACCGAGGGTCGTCGAGGTCCTCGTCAGGGAGCAGGAGGTAAAGAAGGAGTGCATGAGGCCGAAGACGACTATGCTGGCCCATACGGGATACATAACATTCATCAGGAAGCTGTGAGCTCTCCCTTTTCTCCAATCCCGCCGGTCTCTTCTGCGGTCTCGTCGAAAGTCATGTAGGCGAGTCCTCCAAAGAGCACGAGCCCCATGATACCCTGAACCACGGGGTTCCCTGGGAGCACCCTCAGGGCCGGAACGCTGCCGTAGATCACCGGCCAGAAGAGGGCTACCGCCGCCAGCAGTGTTGATATGTAATAAACGAGACGCTTCATAGCGTTACCCCCCAACAGCCCTTTTTGCGAACGTTTTTTAATCTTTTCCCAGCACGCTCGAGGATCCTTCCGCTCAGCAAACCTTTGGTTAACAACATCTTTATAAACACCACAGGTTGCAAACCTTTAGATGACCAAGTTTGAACCTGTGTACGGAGGTGTTCATTGTGCCATACAAGATACTTGAAAAGAAAGAGATCGCCATGAGGAACATATGGTACAGGATCCACGCGCCTCATGTGGCTAAGAAGGTCCAGCCAGGACAGTTCGTCATAGTCAGGGCCTTCAAAAACGGGGAGAGGATCCCGCTCACACCCGTCATGTGGGACAGGGATGAGGGCTGGATAGTGCTCATAACGTTCATCAGGGGAAGGACCACCATGAGGATGGCCAACGAGCTGAAGCCGGGCGATGAGATACTGAACATCGCCGGCCCGCTCGGAAACCCGGCCGAGATGGAGAAGTTCGGAAAGATACTCGCCATCGGTGCCTACACCGGAATAGTTGAGGTTTACCCCATAGCCAAGGCCTGGCAGGAGCTCGGAAACGACGTTACGACACTCCACGTCACCTTCGAGCCGATGGTCGTCCTCAAGGACGAGCTGGAGGAAGCCGTCGGCAGGCACATCCTTGAGACCGTCCCGATCGATCCGAACCTTGACTTCCCGACCAACATGAAGAACGTCACCAAGAGGCTGACCGAGAAGGTCAGGGAACTCCTAGAGAAGGAGGAGTACGACATGGTCTTCATGGTCGGCCCCGCCGGAGACCAGAGGGCCGTTTTCAACGTAGTCAAAGAGTTCGGCATCCCCATGAAGTCCGACCTCCACCCGATAATGGTGGATGGAACAGGAATGTGCGGCGCCTGCCGCGTCACCGTCGGCGGCGAGGTTAAGTTCGCCTGCATAGACGGGCCGGAGTTCGACGCGTACCAGGTGAACTGGGACGAGCTCATAGCGAGGAGCGGCTACTACACGGATATGGAGCAGAGGGCCATGCAGGAGTACATGAAACTCTTCGAGCAGGCCCTCCAAGGGGGTGAGCAGTAATGGCGGTTAAGAGGAAGATCATCAAGGAGCGCGTTCCGACGCCGGAGATGCCGGCGGAGGAGCGTATTAAGAGCTTCGCGGAGGTGAACCTCGGTTACACCTTCGAGCTTGCCGTTAAGGAGGCCGAGCGCTGCCTCCAGTGCCCCTACAATTACGCGCCCTGTATAAAGGGCTGTCCCGTCCACATCGACATTCCAGGCTTCATAAGCAAGCTCGTCCAGTACCGCGACGATCCTGACAAGGCAGTTAAGGAGGCCCTCAACGTCATCTGGGCCTGCAACTCCCTTCCCGCCACCACCGGAAGGGTCTGCCCGCAGGAGGACCAGTGTGAGATGAACTGTGTCATGGGCAAGGTCGGTGACAAGATAAACATCGGAAAGCTCGAGAGGTTTGTAGCCGACTACGCCCGCGAGAAGGGCATAGACGAGGAGCTCCTCTTCGAGATAATCCCGAAGATTGAGAAGAAGGGCCAGAGTGTGGCCATCATCGGAGCCGGACCGGCAGGACTCACCGCCGCCGGCGAGCTCGCCAAGCTCGGCTACGACGTTACCATCTACGAGGCCCTTCACGAGGCGGGCGGAGTGCTCATGTACGGCATCCCCGAGTTCAGGCTGCCCAAGAGCATCGTCGAGAGCGAGATTGACAAGCTCAGGAAGCTCGGCGTTAAGATACTCACCGACCACGTCGTTGGAAGAACCGTCACCATAGAGGAACTCCTCGAGGAATACGACGCCGTCTTCATAGGCTCCGGTGCCGGAACCCCGAGCTCATCAACGCCCCCGGAATCAACCTCAACGGAATATACACCGCCAACGAGTTCCTCACGCGCGTGAACCTCATGAAGGCCTACCTATTCCCAGAGTACGACACCCCCGTCAAGGTCGGCAAGAAGGTCATCGTCATCGGTGCCGGAAACACCGCAATGGACGCCGCGAGGAGCGCGAGGCGCTTCGGTGCCGAGGTCACCATAGCCTACCGCCGCGGCCCGGAGGATGTCTCCGCCAGGGTTGAGGAGGTCCACCACGCCAAGGAGGAGGGCATAAAGTTCGAGTTCTACATCAACCCGGTAGAGTTCATAGGCGACGAGAACGGCAAGGTCAAGGCGGTTAAGTTCGAGAAGATGAAGGCCCTCGAGGAGCGCGATGCTCGCGGAAAGAGGAAGATAGTTGGAACAGGCGAGTACGTTACGCTCGAAGCCGACACCGTCATCATAGCCATCGGAAAGCACCCCAACAGGCTCATCGTCAACACACCTGGCCTCAAGGTCGAGCGCGGAAGGATCGTCGTCGATGAGAACCTGATGACGAGCATTCCGGGAGTCTTCGCGGGCGGAGACGCGATAAGGGGAGAGGCGACGGTCATCCTCGCGATGGGTGACGGAAGGAGGGCCGCCAAGGCCATCCACGAGTACCTCACGAAGAAGAGGGAAGGCAACGCCTGATTGCCCTTTCTTTAATTCTTAAATGCGGCCTCCAGTATCGGGTCCGGAATCATGTAGTAAACGTTCCTTCTCTCGATTCTTTTCTCAAGGAACGATGAATCCACAAGTCCCTTAAGGAGCCTCGCCAGAACGCTGTCCGCTATGCTCTTACCTTCTTTTCTCTCAAGGTGTTCTTTTATTTCTTCCCACGTCCTCTTTCCACCCGCTATGGCTCTCATCATCTCAATGTATCGCTCCCTAGCCGCGATCCTTTTCTTCAGAAAGTTCTCGAACTCGCTCATGGCGAGTGCCCTGGCATCCTCAAAGACCTCGCCTATGAGCCTTTCCGATAGCCCTTTCTCCATGGCCTTCCTCCCGAAGAGGACAAGCCAACCTACTATTCCGTCGAGTCTTTCAACGGCGTCTTCTATGAGATTTTCCGGCGGGGTTATACCGACCTGTTCGAACCCCTTTATCAGGAAATCCCTGCTCTGCTCGGGGATAAATCGGGACAGGCTCACCTCGTGGAAGTACCTTCCGTATAACGGGGCGCTGGGGTCATCAACCCCGAGGTAGTCGTGAAGCAGGCCCACTTCAGAGCCGGTCATCACTATCCTCAGCTCTGAGTAGTCATAGAGGTGGGCTATCAAGCCCGCGAACTCACTACCGACTGGCCCCCTGAGGTACTGAACTTCGTCGAAGGCCAAGACGACATTGTATTTCTCCAGCTCCCTGAAAAGGGCCACCAGGTCGGTCTTTTCCTCCTTCCAGGAGAAGCTCACCCCAAAGCCCAGTAGTCTGAGGCCCGAGATGCTCTTGAGACTTTCCCTGAGTTCTTCCCAGATTTCTCGGTTCTCGCGAAAGAAGGCATTGACGGCGTTCTCTATCCTCTTATAGACATCCATACGGGAGTTTGGATTAACCCCCCTGAAGTCCACGAGAACGTAGGGGAAGGAAAGCTGGTTGAGGCCCACGAGAAGAAGTGAGGTCTTTCCAAGCCTCCTTATGCCAGTGATGACCGTTAGCGGGTTGTTGGACTTTATGGACTTCTCGAACTCGCCCAACTCATCTTCCCGATCATATAGATCCTCTTTTCTCCTTTTCGGACGAGTGTCGAAGTACACAACTACCACCCCAGTAGTTAACTACTGGGGCAGAAGTTATAAGGGTTTCGAGGGGTTTATCAATGCTAATTTGGGTAGAACGAGCCGGTGATGACGAGCCCCGGAGTGGCCGGGGGTAAGGAAGGGCATACTGGCCGAGCCACTACCCTTTTAACTCCCTCCTTGAGAGTGTAGAACGAGCGATGACGAGCTCTAGGGTATCTGAACCGATATGGAAATGATGATAAAAGAGAGCGGAGCTCACTCCCTTCAGAACTCTCTTTTAGCGGGGAATGGAATGAAAAGAGAACAGAATCAGAGGCTCTCGAGGTATTCGGCGTAGGCCTCGGCGTCCATAAGCTCCTTGAGCTCCTCGTCGAGGTTGCTCGGCTTGAGCTTGGCTATCCAGTTCTCGTAGGGGTCCTCGTTGAGAAGCTCCGGGCTGTCCTCGAGCTCGGCGTTGACCTCAGTGACCTCACCGCTGACCGGGGCATAGACCTCGGAAACGGCCTTGACGCTCTCAAGCTCGCAGAGAACGTCGCCCTTGCTGAGCTCAGAACCGACGTCCGGAAGCTCGACGTAGGCCAGGTCGCCGAGCTCCTTCTGGGCGTAGTCGCTTATTCCGATGAGGACCGTCCCGTCCTCAAGAACCTGGACCCACTCGTGGTCCTTCGTGTAGTAAAGGCCCTCCTTAACCCTGTATTCTCCGACTTCAATCATGAACATCACCGGTTCTCGTAGGAAGAGCAGAGATTTAAACCTTTCCATGAGTGAAGGATTCTGCATTCGCCGTTTTCACTTCGGCTGCACAAAGTTTCGGTGTTTCCCGAAGAACTCCGAACGAATTTCACAGATCCGGGCAACCTTTGGCCAATTGCAAAAGTGTTATAACCCCTCGTACCCTAAACCACCACATGAGCCGCGTCCCCTTCTACCTAAAGGAGAGGCTGAAGACCCTCAACGAGAGGGTTCTCCACGGAACCTCCGGGGCGTCCGGCCTGCCGCCTTGGGAAAGGATGGCCCTGACCTGGCTCGCCCTGATGGCGTTCTGGGTCGTCATAACCTCCAGCGTGGAGCCGAGGGACCTCATCACCGGCGCCGTGGTCACCCTTCTTGTGTCGCTCTTCATGCGCGATCTCCTGATGGACGACATACGGCGGAGCGGGCACATAGTTGAGAAAATCCTCTACTTCGCCCTCATCTACCTGCCCCAGTATCTGGTGATAATGGCCTTCCGCCTGCTGGAGAGCAACGTGAAGGTGGCCAGGAACGTAATATTCATGGACATCAACCCGGGCATCGTCAAGATAAGGACCGATCTGCACTCCGACACGGGCGTAACGATACTCGCGAACTCCATAACCCTGACGCCCGGCACCCTTACACTGGACGTCAAGAAGAAGCTCGACGAGACCTACCTCTACGTTCACTGGATAGACCTGGAGACCCTCAACCGGGAGAAGGCCGGGGAAAAAATAAAGGGGGACATAGAGGAATGGCTCAAGAAGGTCTTCTGGTGAGCGCATTCTATCTGCTCGTCTTCACGGCGGTGCTGATAACATACCGCGTGCTCAGGGGACCGACCCTTCCCGACAGGATAGTGGGCCTGAACACCATAACGACGAAGGTGGTGGTGATAATAGCACTGGTCTCCGTCATGAGGGGCGAGTACTACCTGATAGACCTCGCGATAGTCCTACTCATGGTGAACTCGGTCGGGGGACTGATTCTGGCGAAGTACATGGAAAGGAGGGGTGCCGGTGCTTGAGGTTCTGCTCCTCCTCTTCGGGGAAGCTGTAATGCTCTTCGGGGCCCTCGGGATACTCAGATTTCCCGATGTTTACACCAGACTCCACGCGGCCACAAAATGCGACACTGGAGGGGCGATGAGCATAATCCTCTACCTCATCATCACCATGAACGCCCCCGCCCTGGTGAGGGCCAAACTCCTCGTCCTGGCCTTCCTTATAGCCATGATGAACCCCATGGTGAGCCACGCCCTCGCGAGGGGTGCCTATCGCTACGGGGTCAAGCCAAAAGTCGTGGTGGACATGTATGCTTGGGACAATCCTTGATGTGGTCTTCCTCGCGATGATGATCCTTGCCGTTGCGGTGGTTGAGGAGAGGAACCTGGTCAGTGCAGTCGTTAAATACTCCCTCCTCAGCCTGCTCTTCATCCTGGCACTCTTCGAGCTGAACGCCCCCGACGTGGCCCTCTCCGCAATAGTGGTGGGGGCAATAGTCATAGGGGTGTTCCTCTTCACAATAAAGGGGGTGACGCGGTGAGGGCCGCTGCCGCCGCCCTGACGCTCGCACTGGGCGTTCTGCTCCTCTCGCTGAGCTACTCGCCGCCCTACGGAGGGAGCTATGCGTACTACGTCACCCACTGGACGGAGATAAACGTTCCCAACCTAGTGTCGGCCATCCTAGCCGGCTGGAGGGCCTATGACAGCCTTGGCGAGGCGAGTCTGCTCTTCACGGCCGTCATCGGCTTTTACGTCCTCCTCGGGGGGAAGAAAAAGTGAAGATGAGCACCGTTGTGAGGACGACGACCAAGATGGTAAGCCCATTCCTCGTCACCTACGCGGCCTATCTGATGCTCTACGGCCACGTAAGTCCCGGCGGCGGCTTCCAGGGAGGGGTTATCCTGGCGGTGGCAGTGATACTGCTCATCACCTCACACGGCTACGGCAAAGTCCGGAGGAAGTTCCACTTCAACTGGGCTGGCCTCATAGAGAGCTCCGCCGGGGCGCTGCTGGTGCTCCTCGGAATTGCAGGCCTCGGGCTGGGGGCGTTCTATTCAAACTTCCTGCCGACGGAGGGGGGGATAATCCTGCCTTTCAACGTGATCGTGGGGCTGGAGGTCGGCGCGGCTTTCACGTTCGTCTTCTACATCCTGCTGAGGTGGGTCGAAAGTGATTAGTCCGGAGCATGCTGGAATCCTGATAATGCTCGTTGGAATCTACGGTCTGATGGCCAAAAGGGAGCCGATAAAGCTAGTCCTCTCGATAAACATCGTCTCCCTCGGGCTTGTCCTATTCTTCATAGGTCTCGCGTACTCCCCCGAAAAGGACGTGCCGATAATGCCAACGGACCCCGTTGACCCGCTCCCGGCAACGCTCATGCTCACCACCCTCGTCGTGGACGTCGCGATAACCTCCCTAGCCCTCGCGGTTATAATGCGGATGGGGGGTGACGGCGAATGATACCCCTGCTGGCCGCGCTGCCCCTGCTGGCCGCTTTCATACTCATGCTCCTCGATGTGCTGAAGGCCAAACGGAGCTTAATCCAGGGAGTCTTTCTGCTCGGAGCCCTCCTGCCGGTTCCGGTCGTTCTCTTAAATGGGCTTGGTTCGGAGATCGTCGGGGGCTGGGCGCGGGAGGCGGGAATAGAGGTCGCGCTAACGCGGACGAACCTGCCATTTATCGCGGGTGAGCTTGTGCTCTTCATCTTCGTCGCCCTGTACTCCCTGTACTACTTAGATTTCAGGAACAAAAAGACGCCGAAGGTTCTCGCGCTCCTCCTGCTCCTCCACACGGGGCTTATGGGAGCGTTCATAGCACGGGACTTCTTCAATTTCTACATATATTCCGAGATAGCATCTGTATCGGCCTTTGCGCTCGTGGCCTTCTCGGACGAAAAGGGCTCCAAGAGAGCTGCGTTCAGGTACCTCATAATGTCCCTGCTGGCATCGTACCTCTTCGTCTTTGCGGTCGGGATAATCTACATGGAGACCGGCTATCTCAACGTCGATCTCGTCAGAGAGAGTGCCGGGCCATCCAGGGAGCTAAACACCGCCCTGGCACTGGCGTTTACCTCGCTTCTCCTCAAGGCAGGCATCTTCCCGCTCCATTCCTGGCTCCCGGACGCCCACTCGAGCGCGCCGACTCCCGTGAGCGCGGTTCTGAGCGGCGCCGTTGTTAAGGCCCCCGCCTACGGGATGATACTCCTCCTCTCCGCCCTCCCTCCGGGGAAACCTTCAGGGCGGCCGTAATGGGGGTGGCGGTGGCATCAATGTTCTTTGGCGTTAGCATGATGCTGGTCGAGCAGGACGCAAAGCGCTTCCTGGCGTACTCCACCGTCTCCCAGATGGGCTACGTCCTCCTCGGCGTTGGGAGCCTCAACTTCGTCGGGGCGGCGTACTACGCGATGGCACACTCCATATTCAAGGGAGGCCTGTTCCTGGCGGTGGGTTCGCTCGGGAGGGAGAGCAGAAAGCTCGGGGGAGTTCGGCTACAGGAACGCGCCCGTTATGGCAGCCTCCGTCCTTACCCTCAGCCTCGCGATAGGAGGAATAGGACCACTGGTGGGGGCATACGGAAAGGAACTGCTCTACGAAAGCCTGTCAGGCCTTTGGAAACTCGCAGTCCCCTTGGGAAGCATCGGGACACTCACTTCCTTCGCAAAACTGAACCACCATCTGAGACGGGGTGAGGCCCCGGGAATGCCCGCGGCATGGAAGCTGTCGCCGCTTGGCCTAGCGCTGGCGGCCATCCTAACCGGCGTTTACCTTGGAGCAGGCGTAAATCCCAGGGAGGTCCTGTATCTATCCTCCGCGCTCCTCCTCTTTGCACTCCTGAAGTGGCTCGGGGTTCTCGACAGGAGCCCAAGGGCCGGCCCCAGGGAAATCGGGAGGGATGTGAACATCCTCACCGCGGTTTTCGTGATGGTGACCATAGCCATGATTCTACTCCAGGGGGTTTAGATGAACCTCCTTCACCGCGGACAGGGAGGCGAGCTCATTTTTCAGGCCATCCAGGGTTATGCTCATCCCGCTCACGTCCACGACCGCGACGATGCCGGCCAGTCCGATGGCACCGAACTCCTCTGACTCGCTGAAGAGTATATTGGCCCCGTGCCTGCCGAAGAGACCGCTGATCCTGGCCAGAACCCCCGGACGGTCCTCCACAACGAGCTCAACCTCTACGAGCTTCTTTCCAGGCAGGGCCACCCTTTCCAGGTGAACCTCCTTGAGGTCGGTGTCTATCTCAAGGAGGAAATATGCGCCCTCCACCACGCCAAGCTCGTAGGCGTAATCCCGGGGCAGCTCAACCTTGCCGTTCTCCTTGATCCTGACTATCTCATAGTGTCTCATGATTAAAACTCTCCGCGTGGGAATAAAAGGTTGCCGGCAGAAAAATTATTAACATCCCGGACGTAATGGAAGCCATGGAAATCATAGGGTACGTCTTCGTAATCATAGCCTTCGCAAGACTCCTGGCTGAGGGATTCGAGAGGCTGGGCTACCCGGGGTTTCTCGGCGAAATCACCGCGGGAATGATCCTGAGCGCGATCCTGATAGACATGCCCAGGGACCAGATGGGCCTGCTGGCGGAACTGGGCCTGTTCTTCCTCATGATATCCGCAGGCCTGGAGGTGACCCCCGAGGAGCTTCACTACGCGGGGAGGAAAACCCTGCCTCTCTATATCCTCACGTACGGGGTGATGTTCCTCACGACGATTCCATTCACCGGGGGACGCGTCGGCCCGGACAACGTCATAACCGCGGCAATACTGTCAATAGCATCGGCCCCGATAGTGCTCAGGCTCAAGAGGTTCTTCGGGAGCGACTTTCTCCACGTGGCCCTCTCCTACGCGGTGATAAGCGAGATATTCGGGCTGTTCCTCGTTTACATGGTCGTAAGGTTTAACGAGAACCCCGGCGACTACGGGCCGATACTGTCGAGCGTGCTGAAGGACCTCGCCTTCGTGGGGACCCTGCTCTACATCAACTACCTCCTCGGCATAAAGCAGAAGGTCCGCATAATACGCTTCCTCCGCAGGCTCAGGAGCGATGAGGCCGTTTTCGGACTGTTCATGGTGTTCTCCACATCCCTCGCATTCATCAGCGAGGAGATAGGAATGCACTTCAGCATAGGCGGCTTCCTCGCCGGTTTGATGATGCACAGCGACCTCGTCGGTACCAAGCAGTACGACAGGCTGACCACGATAGTCAGCGGAGTCACCTACGGAATCTTCGCCCCGATATTCTTCGCCTGGCGTGGTTTGAACTTCGAAACAGAGCTGTCCTTCGTAGTGATAGAGTTCTTCGCCGCGATATACGCGGTGAGGCTAACGCTGTCGGTTCTGGCCGTGAGAAAGACAGATCTCTCCACGAGCCTCGTCAGGGGCGCTGGCATAGCGAGCTTCGGTGTCCTCGGCCTCCTCATCGGCGAGATAGGTTTCGTCTCGGGAGTTCTAAGCGAGCACATGTACGCCATGGCATCCCTCGCCAGCGTGCTCGGCATATTCGCCTCCGCAACCCTCGGAAGGGTCGTGAACCACCATCAGAAAAAGAGGTCCAGCAGTGCCGCATAGTGCTCAATCCTGCTTCACCTCTGAGGTCTGGCCACGAGGCGGGCCATCAGAGGTTCTTTCAGATATAGCGAAACGTTTTTAAGCCGCCCGCAGAGTAGCGAGTAAGTGAACCGTTGCTTTGCCGTATAATCACCATATAAGTGAGAGAAGAAAGGAGGAAGCTGAGATGAGCTGGACAACCCCCAAGAGGGCTTTTAGTAGGTGCCGCCGCCGCAGAGGGCGGAACCAAGCTGAACGCATTTGACAACGCACTCCTCAAGCTGGGCATAGGGAACGTTAACCTCGTCAGGCTGAGCAGCGTCATTCCGGCGCACATAGAGTGGATCGACGAGGTTCACGACGTGCCAATAGGCATGCTCCTCCCGACGGTCTACGCCCACATCGAGAGCGACGAACCCGGGATGACC
Source organism: Thermococcus celericrescens (assembly GCF_001484195.1). NCBI lineage: Archaea > Methanobacteriati > Methanobacteriota > Thermococci > Thermococcales > Thermococcaceae > Thermococcus > Thermococcus celericrescens. Next base: position 1,891 of record NZ_LLYW01000019.1, on the reverse strand, counting down.
ATAAGCGCTGCCCTTGGAATCGGCATCAGCGAGAACAACGAGGGCGGTCTCATCTACGAGTACAGCGGCTACTGCACGAAGGAAGAGGCCGAAGAGATGGTAAGGAAGATGGTTGAGGAGGGCTTCGCCGTCCGCGGCTGGAAGCTGGCGGAGTTCAAGGTCGCGAGCGCCAGCGCAACCGTCAAAGACAAGCCCGCCGCGGCGCTGGCCGTCGTGGTGATGTTCCCCTACTGAGCCATTTTTCATACTTTCCCAATTTCCAGGAGGACGTACTCTCCGGAGGAGATTTTCTCGAAAAGCATGTTGTACCTGACCCTATCCTTCGTTGCCCAGACGTCGATGTACTCACCTCTGCCGACAGGGTGAACGTTCATCCACAATTTCTTCGGTGAGGAAGAACCTTAAGCTTTAAAACCCCGTGCCCTACCTAAGGGCGGTGAGACTCATGGGATACAACGAGAAGGAAAGGGCTTTCATCGAATGGTACCCTCGCGGTTACGGCGTTGGCTTCAAGGTCAAGCAGCGCATCTTTGAGACGCAGACGGAGTACCAGCGCATCGAAATTTATGAAACAGAGGGTTTCGGCAAGCTGCTCATCCTCGACGGTACGGTTCAGCTCGTCGAGATCGGGGAGGAGAGCTACCACGAGGCGCTCGTTCACCCGGTCATGCTCGCCCACCCGAACCCGAGGAGAGTGCTCGTTATAGGGGGAGGCGACGGCGGCACGTTGAGGGAAGTCCTCAGGCACAAAACGGTTGAAAAGGCCACGATGGTGGAGATAGACGAGGGCGTTGTCGAGGCCTCCTACCTCTACCTTGACGTTGCCTCGGAACTCCTGGACAGGCTCATAAAGAAGGAGGAGCCAAGGGGAGAGCTCATCATCGGCGACGGGGTGAGGTACCTGAAGGAGACCGACGAGCGTTTCGACGTCATAATAGTTGACTCCACAGACCCCGTCGGCCCAGCGAAGCTTCTATTCAGCGAGGGGTTCTACAGAAGCGCCTATGAGAAGCTCAACGAGAGGGGCCTCTACATCACCCAGGCGGGAAGCGTCTATCTCTTCACGAACGAACTCCTCGACGCCTACAGGGCGATGAAGAAGGTCTTCGACAGGGTTTACTACTTCAGCTTCCCAGTTATAGGCTACGCATCCCCCTGGAGCTTCCTGGTCGGTGTGAAGGGGGACATCGATTTCGGGAAGGTCGACGTCGAGAGGGGAAGGGGGCTCGAGCTTTACTACTACGACCCGGAGAGGCACGGGACCCTCTTCCAGATGCCCAAATACGTCAGGGACCTCCTTGAGAGGGCCTGACGACTTTTCTAAAACTTTTTGGAGGTACCGCCATGCTCCGCGCGGTTATCAGAAACGCTCGAATCCTCGATGGGAGGGCATTCATAGGCATGGGGCTCCTGGGTCTCGCGTTCAGTTTGGGGGCCACCCCCGATGTCACCCGTGTGCTCGTGTTCCTGATTTCACTCGCCCTCTACGTGGCCTATGCCTTCGCGATAAACAACTGCTTCGACGCGGATACCGACTCGATAAACCCGAGAAAGAGGGAGAAAAACCCCATCGCCAGCGGTGAGCTGAGCTTTAGGGCGGGGGTTGCCTCTTCCCTCGCTATGGCACTGCTGGGACTGATGCTTGCTAGCAACCTCGGGACGGGGGAGCTGGTGGTGTACGCGTCGATGATCTTACTGGCGACCGTTTATTCCGCCCCGCCGAGGCTCAAGGCGCGGCCGGTGGCGGACGTTCTCTCCCACGGCATCTTCTTTGGAGCCCTGCCCTTCCTCTACGGGGCCCACCTCGACGGCTCAGTCACGGCGGAGGAGTGGAGCATCGCCGCCGCGGTGTTCCTCTATTCCCTGGCCCTCGAGCTCAGGAACCACCTAG